>CAIKHZ010000280.1 GCA_903827375.1 Akkermansiaceae bacterium | reverse complement strand
GCAGGAAGAAGAGTTTAGATAGAAGCTTTCGAAGAAGATCTAACGCAAGCGCCATCCGACGTTCAAGTCGCCCACTTCAGCGGCTTTCTAAAACGCCGCCCACAGGAGTCCGACACACTCCCGGCCTTTTCGTTTGCATCGCCCAGGGGCGACGCACCATAAGCGCTAACTTAACCAAGTAAGACTCGAAAGAGAGGCATCTAAAAACATCAGCCACACAATTTGATTGATGATTTGCGGGATAGGGCCGTCCGGCCCGAAGAGGTCCCGGCAGCCACCGCAACGGTTTCAGGGCGCGAAACCGCTGGAAGTTCGTATCGGAGACAAGTAGTGTCAGAATGATTGAAGGGAAGCAGTAATGATACAGACAATGAAACGTGTAAAGAATGTGTTATCCGTTGTGGCGATTCTGATGGTCGCATCGCGAGTTTTCGGGGAATCATCGGCCGAGGCTGCGAAATCGGTTCGGCTGGTGCTTCCGGCGCAGGCAGGCTCGGTGGTTGAGCATACGGGCAAAGTCTTTGCACGTCAGGTTCAGCAACGCTGCGAGGCAAAGGTTGTCACTGGCGGCGATGCACCGCTGGCGGTGGAGCTGGCTTTGGAGAAGGGCATCGGTACGGAAGGCTACCGGATCGAAGAGCGGCAGGGCGGCGGCGTCCGCATTGCGGGCAATGACGAGCGGGGTCTTGTCGCCGGGGTCGGAAAGTTTTTGCGGACGTCGCGTTACGACAAGGGCGGCTTCACGCCCGGGACGTGGCGCGGCACGTCGGTGCCGACCCGGCAGATGCGGGGCATCTACTTTGCAACCCATTTCCACAACTACTACCATGAAGCCCCCGTCGAGGAGATCGAACGGTATGTAGAGGACCTTGCGCTGTGGGGATTCAACGAGTTGGCTGTATGGTATGATGCGCATCATTTTGATGGGGTTGATGATCCGAAAGCCGTGGAGTTCCGGAAACGGCTGCATGCCGTCATGGCGGCGGCGAAGCGGATCGGCATCGACGTGTCGCTCACGCTCATCGGCAACGAGGCCTACGGGAACTCGCCCGCGGAGCTGCGGGCTACGCCTGGAGCTGGGCGCGGCGGTTACTACCCCTGCGCAGTCTGCCCGAGCAAGCCGGAGGGGATGAAGTATATCTTGAAACTCCTGAGTGAATGGTTTGACTCTACGGCAGATCTCAAGCCCCGGTCAATCTGGATCTGGCCCTACGACCAGGGGGGTTGCGGCTGCGCGGAGTGCAAGCCGTGGGGCTCGAAAGGCTTCATGAAGTGCGTCGAGGAGGTTGGCAATCTTGCCCGCACGAAGATGCCGGGCACGAAGATCGTTCTCTCAACTTGGATGATCGACAACAATGAATGGCGCGGGATCAGGGAACAGCTCGCGCGGAACAAGGGCCTGGCAGACGAGATTCTCCTTGAGCCTTCCGTCGGCCCAGGGATCGATCCGAAAGAACTCGGCCTGCCGATCTTCGGCTTCCCCGAGATCAGTATGCACGAGACATTCCCATGGGGTGGGTTCGGTGCCACTCCGCTCACCGCCCGATCACAGGGCCAATGGAATGCGGCCAAGAGTACTTCAAGCGGCGGGTTCCCTTATTCCGAGGGGCTTTACGAGGATCTGACCAAGGTGGTTTACAGTCAGTTCTACTGGAACGATCAACCTGCTGCTGAGACAGTGAAAGAATATATAGCCTTCGAGTTCTCACCGGATGCCGTTGCAGATATTGGCGATGTCGTAAAAACGCTCGAACACAACCATCATTGGCGCTGGTGGCCGAGCTTGTTGGAAGGTGTGAAACTCGAAATGGACTGGTTCCCGTCGAAAGGTGCTGCTCCGCAGGCCGATCCCGGCGCGGAAGATGCGTATGCCACGATGCAGCGGGTTGACGGATTGCTGACGCCCCAGGCGAAGAAAGCCTGGCGCTGGCGGCAGCTCTATTTGCGCGCTCTGCTCGACGCCGAGCTTAAAGCCAACGGCGGCAAACCGAATGACCGCTGCAACGAGGCCTTTGCCGAACTGATCAAAATCTATCACGCAGAGCAGGCCGATCCGGCTGTCCGGCCTCCGCTGCCGAAGGATTACCAGGGAAAGAAATGAAAAGGAAACACACCATGAAACACATCCTGACGGTCCCGTTCCCGCTGAACTTTTAGTCTCCACCAACGATTGGTTGCGGCTGAGTGCGCCCCGGCCGCTTGATGCCGTTAGTCGCGAGTAATGTTTTCCCATGGAGTTCCCAACGCTCCAGTGCCGCACTGTTTTGATCGCTTTGCTTGAGCTTTTCCAAGGTTCTGACAAGGGCGGTTGATAGACCTGTGCTGTAACCCCGTTCGACAAGAAGCGGAAAAATCTGGTTCGTTGCTGATATCAGCTTTTCCGGAGTCTGCTGAATGAGGAACGTGGGAGCGATCGTGGGAGCCTCGAATCGGCCGATTGTTTCCGTGGCGGCCCTGGGTACCGACAGCGCGTCGATTGCAGGTGCCCTGGAGGGTGGCTGCGTGGTGGTCGGGAATTGCCTTGTAGAGGCGCGTCTGCGACCGTCGATGTGCATGAGCTGACCCTTGTTGAGTTGGCGGATTCATTGGCGATTCAGACCGATCCGACCGATCCGACCGATCCGACCGATCCGACCGATCCGACCGATCCGACCGATCCGACCGATCCGACCGATCCTAAAAGTCAGATGAGGAGGAACGATCCGCGATCTAACTGCGGCCTCGGAAGGTGAGTTCGGCGATACCGGACTTATCGAGTTCACCGAGACCTGCTTTCACCATGCGTTCGAACTGGGCGCGGGTGGCAGTGGCGAGTGGCAGGTCGAGGCCGAACTGTGTGGCGAGTTGGAGGGCGATGCCGCTGTCCTTAGCGGCATGGGCGGCACTGAAGAAACACGCGTGGTCGCGGTTCTGCATGTCTTCGCCATCGGTCACCAGCACGCGTGAAGCGGCTCCGGTTTGTGAGAATATCTCTCGCACCATGGTTAGATCAAGGCCCAGCGCATCGGCAAGGCCGAGGCCTTCGGCGAGTCCGGCGGTGTTGATGTTCATCACCATGTTCACCAGCGCCTTAACCTTGGCAGCTTCGCCGCTAGGGCCGACATAACGCATCTGGTTACTGAGTTTCTCGAGGATTGGCCGAACGCTCTCGAAGACTTCCGGCCGACCTGCAACCATCAGATAGAGCGAACCCTCCCGCGCCTGGGTAATGCTGCTGGCCATGCAGCCCTCAAGGGTATGGGCACCGAGCGCTGCTGCGGCAGCCTCGACAGCCAGGTGCGTGGCGGGGGACAGGGTGGCGCAGTTGATGAACGTGCGGCCCTGCGCGTCGAGTAGCAGGCTGTCGCCGCTCGCGCCGAAGATCCCGTGCATGGCCGCATCATCAGTCACCACGGTGATGATGATATCTGCCGCAGCGGTGACTCCTGCGAGAGTTGCGCTGGCGGTGCTGCCGAGTTCTTTTGCCAGCGCTTCAGCGGAGGCTGAGTTGATGTCGTAAATGGCTGTGATGCGGTAACCGCAATCATGCAGGCGCCGCGCCATGTTGGCGCCCATGCGGCCGACTCCGACGAATCCAATAGTTTGTGACATAAGGGTGTTATGGGTGGGTTGTGTTAGGCGATGAAGAATGGGTTATGGACTTGCTCCTCGCCGACGGTGGTGAGCGGGCCGTGGCCAGGGCAGAGGACAGTGGCCACAGGCAACGTGAGAATCTGCTCGCGATTGCTCCGCAGCGCGTCGGCATAGGACGCGCCGCCGCCACCCATCGAACTGGCAAACACTGCGTCGCCGACGACGGCCAGCGGCTTTTCCAATCCGTCGATGACATAGGTGATGCCGCCGCGGGAATGACCCCAGGTCAGTCGTGTGGCGATTCTCAGCGCGCCACATTGGAAATCCCGGCCAGCCGCGAAGGGTTCCGCATAGGCGAACGCCTCGCGGTCGCCGACGTAGGCCGGTGCGCCGGTTTGTTGTTTGAGACGCGCGAGGTCGTGAATGTGATCGGGGTGGGTGTGTGTCAGCAGGATAAGTTTGAGGGTGAGATTCTCATGCGTTAGAAAATCCAACATCCCACGACAATCCATGCCGGTGTCAAACGCGACGGCCTCGCCACTGCTGCGATCAAACACCAGATAGCTGTTGACTGTCATGTCTTGGAATGGCGTGTTGAAACAGGCCAGCCCGGCAACTGTGACCGGTCGCGGCCGCCATGACTGATGGCCGAGAGCCGCGAGAGCCTCCACACCGAGGTGCAGCACCGGCGCCACAGCCCGCGCGGTGGCATCATGATAGTTGCCTCCACACAAGCTGGCGACGGCGGACGCCGTCACGCCTGACAGGGCGGCGACTTGCTCATCGTTGAGTTGCAGGCCGCGCATGGCCTTGCCGACGATGTCGGCGACGGTGTCTTCTAACGGGATTGTTGTCATGAGTTAAGTAC
The DNA here is from genome assembly GCA_903827375.1 of Akkermansiaceae bacterium. GTDB lineage: Bacteria > Verrucomicrobiota > Verrucomicrobiia > Verrucomicrobiales > Akkermansiaceae > Luteolibacter. The sequence goes on along the minus strand of CAIKHZ010000280.1, from coordinate 16,610 downwards.
TTTGCGGTGAGTGGTTGTAACGACCCGTGAGGAAATAACCTTCAATGGCCCGGCATCGCCTTGTCCGTGCCGAATTTTTTTGCCTCGTCGAAGGTGATCATCTTGTGGGTGGTGGTAGCGGACTCAATCTCGTTGACCATAGCATCCCACTGATTCTTGAACTTGCCAGCATTGACGGCCTTGATCTTGGGCAGGGCATACTGGGCATTGGCACCGTATTTTGGCAGCACATCCATGAGCATCCTGATCTTGAAACCAGCCTTGCCGCCCTCGGCCTCAAGGGTATCAAAGGCAAATTCGATCCCGCCTTCGATATTGAGCTTCGCCAACATCGAAATGGACTCGGTCTTGGGTCCCAGATTGTGATATGAGTGATAGGTCAGGTCCTTGTCGTCAATGACATATCGAACCTTGTCGGCCACAAAATGAAAATCCTCAATCGGGATGTTAGAAATCAATTTTGCACCCGCAGTTCGGCCGCTTGCACGCTTATGATCTAGCAGTTTTAGGACCACGGCATAGAACAATGGCTTGTCCTTCACCAATCCAGCGGCGTATGGGTCCTTGCACAAGACGTTGAGGCTGCTGCCCACCTGCTCGTCGAATTTGCCGAGCGGGTCGCCCGGCTTCCCGGTCATCACCAGTTTGAGCAAATCATCAAAATATGGATAGGCCGCCTCGCCAAGCCCACACAGGCTCTCAGCTGCAGCCGCCCGCACCGCCATCTCTTCCTTTGGATCCCGCAGCAAAGCGGCAAGTTCATCGCGCGCCACAGCGAGCTGTTCCAACGGGCAGCCAACTCCGAAGTATGCGATGGCGCTGTGCCGCTGCAGGGCCGTGCCACCATCCTTGAGCATCTTGCGGACCGAACCCATGAGCTGATGCTGTCGGGAACGAAGCGTGCCAATGGCCTCGCTGCGCACTTTTGGCATCGGATGATCAAACATGGCTAACAGTTGCTCATCGCTCTTCCCATTGATATCCATAGTTGCCAAGCCGATCGTTTCGCCCACGTCCCGTCCCTTCAGCCAAATCGACGAGTCAGCATGCTTCCCAGTGATGCATAGCTTGTGGCGCCCGAGGCAGTAATTCAGCAGGTGGGCACCCGCGTCGCTGAGCCCGCGGTAGGAAAAGACGCCCGCCTTGCCTTCGCAGTCGTCATAGGTGAAATTCCCGTCCCAAGTGCGGTTGAGTGTGTGCAGCCAGCGGGTTTCCTTGAAAAACGCAGCAGATGTCTCCGGGCCGGCGAGGTCGGCGCCGAGACCGGTCCAGAGTTGGTTGAAGTAGTGGCCGGTATGGCCGGTTTCCATGGTGTTGGATGCGGCAGCCGCCATTCTGGAGAAGAAAGCGGCACCGTGGGTGTTGCCTCGAATAGCGAAAACCACAGCCACCAGGCCGCTCATGCCGTTGTTGTTGAATGACCTCGGGTTAGGGTTGTGCACGCCATAAGGCAGAGTGCCCTTATCGATGAAGGCTTGATAGAACGCATGCGTCTGTTCGATACCGGCCTGAACTTCAGGGTGTTTGATCCCGCACTTGTCGGCAAGCAGCAGCGAGAGAAACAGCGGTAAGCTCGACTGATTCATCACCGCATATCCCGGGAGGCGGCCGTGCAATTGACCCCGGTTGAGATCGAGGGAAGCGATGCCGTGTCCCCACAGGCCAGCGGCATCCCTGCCGCTGGCGATGGCCACCGAATACGCCTTGATCGCAGGAAGCACGTATTCGTCTTGCGTCATTAGATAGTATTCGCAGAGCAGCAAATTGATGTAGCCCCAACTCCATGCCACCATGTTGTACTTATCGATCGAGAGCACCAGGTCCGGCTTCGCCCACGCCGCAGCGTGAAGTTCTTTCCTAACCACATCGACGTACTTTGGCTCGCCGGTCGCCAGCAACCCAAGCAGGCCAATGGGCAGGCCAGCACCGCTGAAATTCCGAGATTTGACGAGAGCATCGGCAGCCAGGGTGACAATTGCGTCGGTCTTAGGGCAATTGTAGGGGGCGGTGTTGCTGTAAGATCCGAGCACCCTGAGTTGCAAGTCAATCTGACTGCCGCCTTTCAGAGACAGGGTGAGAATACCCTTGGCCTTTTCTGTCTCGGCTTGGTCGATGGCTGCGGCAAGTAGCGGACGGGTGTTCTGATTGAACGGGTTGCCACCTGCGGCGACGATCACATCGCCCACCTTGATTTTGCCATCGGCCGGCGACCCTTCCAAAACCTTGGTAATCTTGATATCAGTCGGCGAGGTTACCCCGAACAGCCCGGTCGGCCCGAGGTGGTGTTCCTTGTACTCGAAATGCTGCGCTTGCACCGTCCCGCCCAACAGCAGGCCACCGAATAGCTGCAGCCATCTTCTTCCTGTCCTTTGATCATCCATCTTATGCGTCGCTTGGTGGTTCTCGAAATTGAGCCGATGCTACGCGCCAGCCGTCGCCATCCTTGCAACAAAGTGCCTTTCCCCCTCGACGAGCTGGCCGCAACGGGATCAAAAATCAGCCAGCGCCGGGTTCTGGTGCTGTAAAACAGTCAAGGCCGGGAGAGCGAATCTCCCGGCCTTGAGGTTTTTAGTTGGGCTTGAAATCGCGGACCAGACGTCCGCGCCTCAGTTCATCATTGGGCTTGCACCCGGACAAAGAGCTTCGGAGCGGCCAACAGGCTTGCGTCAAGTGTCACAGGTACAGTCTCGACGTCACCTCCGTCGGCAACAGCCGTCCCTTGGGTCGATCCAGTCGAGGTCCAAGTCACCAGGTCAGCAGAGTGCCAAACTGTGTAGGTTAGACCGGTATTGACCGTGCGAGTGTAGGAGAACGTGCCACTGGCCTTGTTGAACGGCACGCTGATCGGACTGACCGACTTGCCGCTCTCTGGGTTGAGGCCGAACGCATACTCTTGGAAGTTGCTCATGCCGTCGTGGTCAGCATCTGCAGTCCCGGCTTGGCCACTAATCCCGTGGGCGGTGGCCCAATCGGCATAAGTCAGCGTCGCTGGAGCATTGTTGTAATGGCTGAGGATTTCCGAGGCGGTGAGCGCACGGCTGTAGATCGCCACATCCTGGATGTTGGATGGCATGGCGGTGTTGCCGTTGCGTGAACCGATCGTGAAACCGGGCTGAGTCGCAGTGGCCGGCACATAGATGTCGTCTGCCGAGGTTTTCACAGCGCCATTCACATACATCTTCATTGTGGTTCCATCGTAGGTCGCAACCACATGATACACCGAGCCAATAACCAGGTCAGTGCCGCTTGTGAGCGTACCATTTTGGTTGCCGGGTTTGCCGTAGGTGAATTGGAACTGGGTCGCCGCATTATGCTGTTGGAAGGCATAACCGAGCCGGTTGGCACCGTTGCTGCGGTCCTGCAAGGAAACCAAGTATTGCGCGGTGGTCGAATTCAGATGCTTGTACCAAAACTCGACCGTGAATTGCGACGGGTTGAGGCTATTGTTATAGGCAACTCCCGTGTTACCGCCAGCAGTTGTGGTGGCGTTGGTGAACAGAACCGATGGATTGCCATCGCTCCTCAGACCGACGTCGCCCAAGGTGTAAGTACCGCCGTAGGTGATGTTGTTGAGCCCGCTGGCCATGTCCACAGCCGTGGTGGCACCAACAGCCTCATTGAGCGGCCAGTAGGACACCGGAGCACTGGCAAGCACCAATGCCTGATAGCCTGTGCCAGCGCTGGCGATCTTGCGAAGCGCCAACGAATAGGTCTGCGTGGTCCCATCCTGTGCCGTGACCGTGTAGGTCTGCGCAGTGGTGAAATCGCGAACCGTGCCCGAGGCCGGGACGCAGGTGGCAAATGGCGACAGGCTGAAGGTGGCTGCCACCGCGCTCAGTGAAGCGCTGTTAGGCACAACCAGCTCCAGATTCAAGCCAGTGACATCCGTCGGCCACGCGTAGCCACCACCCGCTGCGGCAACCCGTAACATGGCAGCACCTGTAGCAGCAGGTGTGATATTGACCGTCACCGTATATGTGTTGGTGATTCCTTTGGCGGCATCGTTGACGGTGTAGATCGCCGGGTTTTGCACCGAGAAATCCGGTGAGGGCGCGCTACCGCTGGCCGGAGAACAGGTCCCGGATGATAGGGTCACAGTCGGTGCGAGGGTCGCCAGATTTGTGCCGTAGGGCACGGTCAGGGCGATGGTCATCGCGACGGGGTCAATCGAGTAGGAGGATCCCGGGATGCCAATGCTCGTAATCTGGGCCGAGTAATCCGTACCGAACCACTTGCTCATCAAGTAGTGCTCGGTTTCCACGCGCTCGTTTTCAGTGAGCACGCGGTCATAGATGAGCACTTCGGCTTGGTATTGATTGCCAGCATGATCCGCACCACGATCCTTGTTGAAGGAATCGGCCGTGACACTGCCGGAAGTGAGAACTTCTATCAGATTGAAGCCGTTGTGGAGGCTCGTTGGCATAACAAAGGTGGTCCCATTTACTGCCACTCCGTTCACAAAGGTGGATCCACCTCTGATGTTACCGCTTGAGTTGCCCGAATCCCAAATCGGGGAAGTCGCATCGTTGTCAGTCGGACGATGGAAATGGTATTGGGTGCTATCGGTCAGCAGGAAGCTGGAGCCTTTGAACACTGAGAAGACCGTGCGGATAGCAGTGTCTTCGGTGAAGTTCAAGGCAGCACTGTTGCCGGCATTGCTATTCCCGGCGAAATAAACTGCGCCTAGAGAAGTCCCCGATCCCGAGTCGCCCACTAACGCCGGTGTTGCATTGCCGCTTGGCACCGTTGCATTGGCGGCATGAACGCTCCCGTCATTCCACTGCGTAACGGGCTCCCCGTCAGCCAGATCAATCAACGAAGCATCGAAGTGGCGGGCGTAATCCGTCACTGGTGGCGGGCCCGCAGGTGGGGCTCCAACGGTAACCGTGACCGTATAGGTATGCGTCACTGAGGCGACTGAGTCCGTGACCGTGTAGGTGGCCGGGTTTTGAATCGCGAAGGACGGCGATGGTGCCATGCCGTTGCCTGGGCTGCAGCTCCCTGTTGTAAGAGTGAAGGTCGGAGCCAAGGTCGATAAATCCGTTCCGTAAGGGACGCGCAGCGCAATGGTTTCCAAGCCGCTATCAATAACTCCGGCATGTTTGGGAATGCCAAAGCTCGCAATCTGGGCCACTGGCGGATGTGGGTCGGTCGCAAAGAAGACACCCGAGGTACCATTCACAAGTGTGAGATCAGTGAAGGCATAGCCGGTGCCCAATTTCCATCCGGCACGCATGTCATAGCCGCCGCCGCCTTCGTAATAGCCGATAACGATATGCACCGAATCGGTGTTGAGCGTAACCGTGCCCGTCCTTGCGGTGTCTCCCTGATTGAAGTTGTTATTGACGATGAATTCGCCGGCGTCGGCGAAGCTGCCGTTGCCATTTAAATCCATATAGATGACGCTGCCGTCATCGCTGGATGTTCCAAAAGTATAATCGCCATGACCACCGGCCGCGAGCACATCGAACCAGCCTTCCCAAAGGATCGCAAAGTTGTCGCCACTTGGGCTTCCTGGAACGGCAAAGGTTCCGCCATGATACTCAATATTGTTCACTTGAACACCGCTAGCCGAAGGCGTCAACGCCATCAGATTGGAGATGGGAGCCAGCAAAGCCTGGCCAGCTTGGCCCTTGTAGGTTTTCACGTTCAAACCGGCGAAAACACTCACGTTGACTGTGTAGGTGTTGACGGTGGAACCATCGGTGATGGTGTAGGTCGCAGGGCTGGTGAAGTTATTTGGCGTGTCGGAAGCCGGGGAACCCGAGCCTGTGGACGCATGGTAGGTCGGCACCAAGCTCGTCAGATCCGACCCGCTAGGCACGGACACTTGAACGGTCTTGGCGGCGTTATCAATCACTCCGGGATAACCGAGAATGGTGAAAGATGTGAGTAATGCCGGGCCACTGACGCTGAGCTTGCCGTTGGCCGTATCGAAGGACCAGGTCTTGCCCGCATCGACTTTCGTCCAGACGCCGGCAACTCCGGTGAAGCCACCGACGCTGAAGCTAGAACCATAGCTCGGAGTTGCGACATCGACCAAGGTCCAGGAGCCCGAGACGAGGGTAACCGCCGAGGTATCGATGTTCAAAGTGCCTTCCAAGTTAGCGACTCCGGTACCAGTGATTTTACTGGTAGCCGCATTGCTTACAACACAGGTCAAGGAACCAGCGGCGCCGAGGGCCAATGTGCCGCTTTTGACGATGGTGTTGCCTGAGTAGGTATTTAGGCCGTCGAGGGTGAGCGTGCCTGAGCCGCTCACTTGCAGAGCTCCCGCGCCTGAGATTGCGCCAGACAGCGTTTGTGGCGCTGAACTGTCGTAGTTGAGGATTGTGGCGGCGTCGAGGGCGATGTTCCCAGCGTAACTACCGCTGTTCAATGAACCCAACCCGACGGCATTTGCGCCATTGCTCAAGCGCCCACCGATGGTCAGATAGCCGCTGGTTACGTTGCTGCCTTTCACCAGAGTGATTGGCCCCGTGAAGGTATTCAGCCCCACCAGATTCACATAACTCTGAGAGCCCGTCTGTGTGTTAAACGTCACATGAAGTCCCAACGCACTGGCGTCGGCGACATCCGGAATACCCGTGTCGAAGGTGACTTCCTCGCGGTCCCCGTTGCCACCGATGCCAGTCGCTATGGCGAGTGTCTGCGGGCCAGTCGAGGCGGATGTGATGGCACCGGTCCATGTGTAAACCGTGTCATTGGCTTTAAAGTTCAAATTGATCGTTCCGCCACTGCCACCCAAGATGTACGCGTTGGCGATGGTGTAATTCCCCTGGGAAGTAGGCGTGATGCTGAGCGTCGCGCCATTATCCATCGTCAAATCACCCGCACCACCGAAGTAAGTGTTTGGATCAGTGACCGTTACCGTCGCGCCGTTTGCGATGGTCGTCTGTGCGCTGGTGTGCCCTGCCATAAACACCGCCCCCACCGCCGTGGCGAGGGTTAGGTGCTTGAGACTAGCTCGCGCTTTGTTGATTAATTGAAAGATTTTCATGGTGTTTGTTTAGGCTAACTGTACTCTGGTTTGTTTTTCGGATTTATGGTTGCGTTTGAATCTCCGCATTCTTGCCAGCCACAATCATCCCGAATACCCGCAAAACCCACAAGGGTAAGCGAAGACGCCGGAAAAACTGGACCTACAAGATTAGGGAGGGCGGAACATGCGCAGCAGCACACGGCTCGGACGAGATAAATCGTCAGAATCCAACAACTATTTTTCTAGATACAGAAAATTCGGCTTTGGAACACACTTTTTCGTAGGCCCAGTCCATCAAGAATTAAACAAAATTTGCTAGTTTTTGTTAAATACCCTCCCCTATTCTTGCATTGCCTTGACGCTTGCGGACCATTTTCGGGTAGAATTCCTGCTGCACACCCGCCGGGCAGCAGAAGCGATTTCCGGCTCGACGAGCGGGTGGCCACTGGATTAAATGCCGCCGCAAACCATGATGACCCGGATGACATCCAACGTTGTGGGACTTTGGTCGTCTGACGCTCGGCTTGATTTCACCCATATGACAACCACGAAAATGAGAATCATTTTTCTATCGATCATACCAGGTCATATCGTGCACAACCTCTGCCCCACACCCCTTTTGGGGCTCGCCAGCGCTGTTCTCGCCATCTCGATGTGTCCGATCCTTTCGGCGGCCACTCCTACGGACTCGGTGGTTAGGGACTGGAACGACCAATACGCCCGCACCGAAAGACAAATCGCCGACGATGCCAAACGACAGCCCGCAGCGGATGAAATGTTGGATCGCAATGCCCTCATTCTTGAGAGTGATCGCGATCCGGTGGATGTGGCGCTCCGCCGTGCAAGGTCTTTGATCGATTTTCTCAAGCCTCGATCGGCAGCAGCGGACGTTGAGCGGTGGGAAAGCGGACTTGCTAGAATCGCCGTGCAGCATGCGACCGGTGGAGTGACCGCCGATGTGCAAGCCAGCCTGTATCGCGAAGCCCGGGCGATTGGCCGCGAGGCGGCGCTGACCAATCCCTTGCTGGATTTCGATACCATTCTCTTTGCTGAACGAAAATGCGTCGGCGATGATAACTTCAGCGGAGGACACATGACTACCGCGTCGTTCGGTCACACGCAACTCTACGACAGCGGCTTATACGTGGCTCGCGACTTCAAGTCGGGGGAACCGGCCATCGTCAATATTTTGAAAGCCGCGACCCTGGAAAATGGGCCGTGGCAAGGGCAGAAACTGGTTGGCGGAGCCATCCTCTCCCCTGAACTCTCATTCGACGGCAGCCAAATCCTTTTCGCGTATGCCAAGCCGGTCTATGCCGATCGACCCCGGGTCTGGGAATACACCGAAGACAATAGCTTTCATATATTCAAGATCCATCGCGACGGTTCCCAGTTGGTGCAATTGACCTCAGGCAACCACAACGATTTTGACCCCTGCTGGTTGCCGGGTGGCCGCATTGCCTTCATCTCCACACGCACCGATACCCGTGGCAAGGGGCCGATCTACTCAAGATGCTTCCCGGATCGGGGCCCTGCACAATTTTTCCTGCACTCGATGAACGCAGACGGCTCTGACATCATTCCCTTGAGCTTCCATGAGACCGACGAGTGGCAACCCAGCGTCAACAACGACGGCATGCTTGTTTACACCCGCTGGGACTATGTGGATCGCAACTCCAACGCCGCCCAGCACCTATGGACTTGTTATCCTGACGGCCGCGACCCTCGCTCGCCGCACGGCAACTATGTCCATCCGTTTTCCACCATGCAAGGCAAGGATTTCGGGCCGGGCGTCTTCACCAGACGGCCCTGCACGGAATGGCATATCCGAGCAGTCCCCCGCTCTGCCGGTTATGCGGGCTCCACCAAATACGTAGCCACCGCCGGCCCGCATCATGGTGAGCCGTTCGGGGCATTGGTGCTCATTGATGTAGGAATCGACGACGACGGACTCGCCTCGCAAGTCAAACGCATCACTGCAAACCGCTATCCAGAGTCCGAGGTCAGCGCTAAAACATCCTGGGAGTATGCCACCCCGTGGCCGTTGAGCACAGATTTCTATCTGGCCAATCACCTGGACGGAATTTACTTGATCGATAAATTCGGCAACTGCGATCTACTTATCAAGGGCGTGAACAAGAACCTGCGCCCAACCGATCCGATTCCGTTGCGGCCGCGACTGGCACCGCCGGTCATACCGGTGCAGACATGGCAGGGTGAGCGGGCGTCGGCCGAGGCACCCAAGGCCACCATGGCGGTGATGAATGTCTATGATGGCGACCTGCCGTGGCCGGAGGGGGTAAAGTTTAAGGAACTGCGCATCATCCAGTATTTCCCGAAATCCACCCAACCGCTCGCCGAACCGGCCATCGGCTATGCCGAACAGAGCTTGGCCCGCATGGTGCTAGGCGTCGTTCCTATCGAAGCAGACGGCAGCGCGTTCTTCGAGGCTCCCGTCGGCAAAGCCATCAGCTTCCAAGTGCTCGATGACAAGGGCCTCGCCGTGCAGTCGATGCGCTCCGTAACCTATGTCCATCCCGGCGAACAAATGACCTGCTTCGGTTGCCACGAGTCGAAGTGGAAGGCCACCGGCACCGCCTCCCCTCTCGCCGTCCACCGCGCCCCGTCGCGCATTGTGCCGGAAGTCGGCGGCTTGGAACCGGTGAATTTTCACAGGCTTGTTAGGCCGGTGGTTGAAGCAAAATGTGCCGGATGCCACATAGACAAAGGCAAGGGGCCGGACATGTCATACAAGAGTCTCGAACCGTATGCGTTCTATCTTGTGGGAGGCAAGCCGACCTCGGGCACATGGCTGACGATTCCCCGCCACGGCGGCTCGCGCAGTGTGCCGGGCTTACACGGTGCCTATGGCGCACCCTTGTTGAAGTATCTCGATGCGACGCACTACGGGGTTGATCTAACCAAAGATGAATTCCGCCGAATCACGATGTGGCTTGACTGCAATTCAAACGAGCTGGGTGCCTATCATGACGAGGCGGCGCAGCGGCGGGGCGAACTCGTGTGGCCCGCGATTGACCTGATACCTAGCAACATTCTTGGTGTGGAGGTGCCGTCCTCAACTCCCCGCATTCACGATGCCGGCCAGGGCGGCAGGTGACGGATTGGTGGAAACCGTTAGAGCCAAAACAATTTCCCGAGATTCGATTGCTCGCGTTGATCGGGTTTGTTGACACCCAGGAGCTCGGGAATCATACCGTAAGGTTGACGCGCAAGTGCCGGGGCGTTACCCTCCGCTCGTAACCTCCTTGAGAAGGGCGGAAGCGACACCCAAAGCGCAGCCCCCCTTTCCCACCCATTTCAATTTCCCCTCGTCCAAACCATCAGCACCAACCCTGGCAACCCCAAAGCAACCCAATGACCAAGCCATCCGAGAGCCCATATAACAATGTTTCCAGACGCCGCTTTGTTGGCGGCACCTTGGCCGCCACTGCTGTCGGCAACCTGATCGGTTCGATCCGCAGCCAGGCGGCCGTGGAGGCACCGACGGCCGCCCCACCCGCACCGGTCATCTCGCGCAGGATCAAGATCGGCCTGATCGGTTGCGGAGGCCGCGGGTCGTGGCTGGGAGGTCTCTTCAAACAACACGGAGGCTATGATATCCACGCCACCGCAGATTATTTCCAAGAATCCGCAGACCAGGCCGGGGACGCCTTGGCCGTCGATAAAGCCCGGCGGTTCTCCGGCCTCTCCGCCTATCAAAAATTGATCGCCAGCGGCGTCGAGGCGGTCATCGTGGTGAACATTCCAAGGTTTCATGCCGACCATGCCCACGCCGCAATCGAGGCCGGTTGCCATGTCTATGCGGCCAAACCGGTGGCCATCGACGTGCCGCGCGCCCTCAAAGTTCAGGCGGCGGGCAAGTTGGCTACTGCCAAAAAACTCGTCCACCTCGTGGACTATCAGATGCCCACCGATCCGGTCAATATCGAGGTCGTCAAACGCATCCACGATGGCGCACTGGGACGCCTGATGCATGTCGATAGCCACGGGTTCAGCGGTGTCTGGCCGGATCCTGCGGAGCGCAACATCAGCAACCTGCTGCGGCGCACCAATTGGATTACGACGATTCCGCTGGCCGGTGATTTCATTGTCGAGTACAGCGTGCACTCAATTGACGCGGTGCTGTGGGCCGTAGGCAAACGCCCGGTGCGTGCCACAGGGCAAACGCGGCGGTGCCGGGCCAATGCGCAAGGCGACGCCCGCGACCTATATCTGGTGACCTATGAATTTGAGGATGGCCTGGTGTGGACGCACCGCTGCCAAGCCTTGAACAACAACGCGGACAACATCATCCGATGCGAGTTGTTTGGCGACGCCGCCAACGCGCAGCTCGACTACTATGGCAAGTCGTTTTTGCGCGGCGGGCCAAAACAATACGGCGGCCAGGTTGAAAACCTCTACGCCGAGGGAGCCAAACGCAACGTCGCGACGTTCTATCAGAATATCATCAATGGCAGCTGTGAGAACCCCACAGTCCAACAGGCGGTGGACGACGCGCTAACCGGCATTTTAGGCCGCGAGGCCGCGGCACGCAACAAACCGTTGACGATGGTGGAACTCATCGCAGAGAACAAAGAACTCGAATTGGATATGAAAGGACTGCAAGCATGATCACCCGCCGCCAATTTCTCGGGCGCGCTGCCCAGGGCACCGCCATGCTGGCATTCAGCTCGTCGCTGGCACCTTTGTTCGCTGATCCAGACCAGCGCCGCTTCAAAATCGGCGCGTGCCAATGGTCGCTTCGCAAGGCCGGCCCGGACTGCTTTGACGTCGCTAAGGAGATCGGGCTCGACGGCGTCCAGGTCAACATGGGCACTGAGGCTGACAACATGTCTCTCCGCCAGGCACCCGTGCAGAAGGCCTATCGTGATGCAGCGAAGGGCAGCGGCCTAGAGATTGCATCCCTGGCACTGGCCGAACTCAACAACGTGCCGCTGAAAAACGATCCCCGCGCTGCCGAGTGGCTGACCGACTCGATCAGCGTGGCACAGGCTCTCAACCTCCGCCTGGTAATGATCGCTGCATTTGCCAAGGGCGACCTGCTTGATGACAAGCCGGGCATCGACCACACCGTAGAGCTCCTCAAACAAATTGCGCCCAAGGCGGAAAAAGCCAACATCATCCTCGGTCTCGAAAATTATCTCAGCGCTGCGGACAACCTCGATATTATCCGGCGCGTCGGCTCACCCGCCGTCCAAGTGTATTACGACGTCGGCAACTCAACCGATAAGGGACGCGATATCTATCAGGAAATTCGCCAGTTGAAGGGCCTTTTGTGCGAATTCCACGCAAAGGACGCCGACTCCCTGCTCGGCGAGGGGCGCATTGATTTCCACAAGGTCCGCCAAGCCATGGACGCGATCGACTATCGTGGTTGGATCCAACTCGAAGCGGCAGCGCCCCACTCCCTAGTGTCCGACTATCAGACGCAATGCAAGTTCCTCAAGGGTATCTTCAAATGACCAGTGAAACATATTCGTCGATTTCTTGATAACAAACCGTTAGGCTGCCTGTTTGAGAGTTTCCCACACCGATCAAGAATCACATAATTGCGACGTTAAAGGGCTGGTCCCCAACATAACCCCACTTGGAGTGCGCGGACATGTCCGCGCTTGCCATTTTGGGGCGACATGTCGCCCCAATCCAAAGCGGCGGCATGCCACCGCACTCCAAGTTCGTCGCTCGTCCCGTCACCTCCTGCAACAACTTTGGAATCTGGCATTCCACTTCCGCTAGTTCTTTGACAATTTCCTTGAACCCAGCCATGAAGCCACTTGTAAATCAATTCTTCACAAGCGCATCGGCTTCTGGCAGGCTTTCCTGGCGATGATCAGGAGGCGCTTTATGACGATTGCCGAGCAGGTGGCGGAGCACTTGCTTGGAGAACTAACGCGGGGTCGCTGGAGCGGAGAACTGCCGGGGAGCCGCCAGCTTTCGCAGGAACTGGAGGTCAATTTCAAAACCGTGGAGGCGGCACTGCGACAACTCGAGAGCGAGGGGGTGCTGGCGGGCCGAGGGGCCGGACACCGGCGTCGAATCGTGATAGCCGAGGACAAGGCGGCCCACCCGCTGCGTGTTGCGTTACTGAAATACGACCCGCTTTCGTTAGCCGGGGGATATATGATCGAACTGCAGCACTTGCTGGCAGCGGCGGGCCACACCGCCTTTTTCGCCGAAAAATCCCTGACCGAACTCGGCATGAACGTCCCTAGGATCAGCCGCTTCTTGGCGGGACTCGATGTGGATGCCTGGGTGGTGACTGCCGGGTCGCGCGAACTCCTTGAGTGGGTTGTTGCCCAGCCAATGCCTGCATTCGCCTTGTTCGGGCGCCGCGAGGGATTGCCGATAGCCGCCATCGGGCCGGACAAGGCACCCGTCGTCGCCGCTGCCACCCGCCATCTGCTGGGGCTCGGCCATCGCCGCATCGTGCTGCTCGCGCGGCGTGAGCGGCGGCTGCCTGAACCGGGCAAGAGTGAGCGGGCCTTCCTTGATGAATTGGAATCTCATGGAGTTGCCTCCGGCCCTTACCATCTACCGGACTGGGAGGAAACCATCGACGGTTTTCACGGGTGCCTTGACACGTTGCTTCGGGTCACGCCGCCTACCGCGATAATCATTGATGAGGCCCCCTTCTTTTTCGCCGCGATGCAGTTTCTCGCCCACCGGCGAATTCTGGTGCCCGAAGAGATATCACTGATTTGCAGCGACAACGATCCGGTCTTCGCATGGTGCAAGCCGATGGTAACCCACATCCGCTGGGATACCCGGCCAGCGGTGCGACGTATCGTCCGCTGGGCCGCCAACATCAGCCGTGGCCAAACAGATCTGCGCCAGACACTAACCAAGGCTGAATTTGTACCCGGCGGTACGATTGGGCCGGTGAAGGGACGTTGAGCGCAAGGCACCTGAGGTGTCTTGGAGCGGTGTTAGCATTGAACTGAATCGTGTCGCTACCGGTGGGGTGGGACCGGTGATTTAAGCTCCACCGGTCGTTCCTGATGAATGCTCCTTCGACCAAGCACTTGTCGCACCCCCAATTCTGGGAACCAGTCAGTGAGGAATGAAACTCACTTCGGGCTCGCGGGCTTTGCTTCAGGCGCTGCGGGTTCCACGAACCCGCCTTTGCCGTCACTCACCGAATCGTTCGAGGCACCGTGGTAGGCCCGGACGAGCACGGCGATGTTGCGGTCATCGCCCTGCAACTCGCTCACCGGCCGAGACAAAATCCTCTCTAGCGGCACCAACCCGCCATCATTGCGTGGCACCGTAAAGCCGTAGAGCCCGATGCCTGCCTGCAGCGCCTCCGGAACCACCTTGGTGGCGTCCTGACCGTTCCAACTCGCCAGGCAGGTGATAAGACGGGTCTGCGGACCAATCATGGCTTTGACGGCATCGATGCTCTTCTTGTCTCCGGCTTCGTTCATCAACCAATCGGCTTCCTTGTACATGTCCGAATTGATGACCATCGGATGGTTGATTTGATTGGTGGTCAACCAAATGATGCAGCGCGGGTTGGCGTCCTTGGCGGCCTTGCGAATCGTCCTCCAGCAACGGTCGAGTGCCTTGCGGCCGTAAGCGCGGTATTGAGGCGCTCCCCGAACCAACTTCTCCTCCCCAGGAAACTCCTCACCCATCAACTGCCGGTACAGGTTTTTCTCACACTCGAGCCACTTGCCGGCGGTCGAACTGCGCTCCGGCATCCACAGCCAGTCGATCATGAAACCGTCAATGCCCGTCTTGCGAACCGCGTCACCGATAGAGGCGGACAGATAGGCGAGGTATTCGTCGGTGTATGGAATGTGATAGGTGGTTGGCGCTCCATAGCTTAGCTCAGGATGGATGCTTGCCCACACGGGATTGGAGGCGATGCAGAAGTATCCCATCACCAGCATGCCTTGCTGGTGGCCGAGTTTCACCACCTCAGGCAGAAAATCGTGCTTGAGCCCAGGTTGTTCCGGCACCACTCCGTTCTTATACCAAGCGTACCCGTTGGTGGATACACAGAATGTCTGAATCACATTCGCCCCCATCGCCTTGTACCATGCCACGTGCTCCGCAGGATCGGCACTGGCCCACGTCCCCGGCGCGGCAAACGGCTTGCGTTTGCGATCTGTCGCCGCCCAATTGAAGTCAAGACAGTAGGCCTTGATCTCTCTAACATTCAACGGTCCGCTCGCAGCATTCGCTGGCTGCGCTTCGGAGGCAACTGCCGCACCGATCATTTTCAGGACGAGGCAGAGTGTTACTGCTGATATCTTCTTGTTAGTCATAGCCATTCGCGGGAGATTGGGCATTTCCCGGCTTATTCCAGCAGCCTCAGTGCCGGACTGCCGTCAGCCATGGCCAAGCCGAGGCGCTCGCGCAAATATCCTTCCATCGCCTTGCGCACCTTGACTTTGAGGACGCCGCCGCGCATCGCATAGTCTCGCTCGACGGCCTTGCGCTGGCCTTCGCTCAAATCGTGATGTGCCCGAATCTGGATCGTCACCCATTGATTCCAATCCAAGTCCTCCTGAGGCGGTTCAGCCTCCTCCCGGCTCCATTCGACCTCCACAATCCGGCTCAAGGTGAAATCCCTGAACTCGATATTCGTTTCGCACCATGCCCGCACATGCCAACGCCCCCCGTTGTGGCCCAGCGCCCGCGGAATCAACCAGCGCCATTCTTCCTTCCCGCTGTTGACACTTGCATACTTCACTTTGATCCGCAGGCCGTTGAGAATCGCCAAAAATACCCTGCGCTCAACATCGGCACTCGCTTCACGCACCGGCATATTCAGCAGCGCCACAGAGCCACTACCCTCACTTGCCTCATCGCGACCGGTCCACGCGCTCCTTGTGTCCCCGCCTAAAAACCGATTCACAGCCTCGTTCAGACACGACTTAGTCATCACGCACTTCATCTCCGCCACCGGCTCGTAGCGCTTTTGCCGCAGGTTATACACCAATGCACCTGGGTTCATTTCCAAATACCGCTGTAGGTCCGACGACGCCTGTGCCATCGAAATCCCAAACAGGCCAGCCAGATCATGCCGGTTGACGATGCCCTTCCACCACGCACACATCTCGATAAAATGCAGCCGTTCCGTCGCCGCCCAGTTTTGGTCATTGGTATTGTTTCCCATTTTTGTATCGTATTGTTCCGCAACTTGCCTATCCCGGTCACAGACACTTTGCAAACCTAAAAAATATTTACTTCGCATCGTTTTTTTCTGCTGACATGCATAAATCGGTCGGAAAAACAAAACGTAGCGACGCTATGTTAGAAACAGGCAATCCTGTATGGGACCCGCTTGACGCGGCCCCGCTGCTGTTACGGTGCCAGCTTACGATCCATTTTTTACCCTCCTTCTCGAACAATAGAGCCATTCAGCACCAACAATGAATTGTCGGGAAACGAGGAAATCCTCCTTTGCTCCTTTGCGCGAGCAATACTTCACTTGCTCGGTTTCTCGCACGAATTCCATCACATGAGTATCACCTGGAATGGAAATGCAGATCCTCAGAACTCAGTGTTCGACCTCAAATTCGCCACGGGTCGAGCAAGCCTAAATGTTACCATGCGAGCAGCAACCGCCGGGTGGGCGGATAGAGTTGGAGAGTAACTT
>CAIKHZ010000279.1 GCA_903827375.1 Akkermansiaceae bacterium | reverse complement strand
GAGTCATGCGGCGACTTACTCTCCAACTCTATCCGCCCACCCGGCGGTTGCTGCTCGCATGGTAACATTTGAGCTTGCTTGACCCGTGGTGCTTTTGAGGTCGAACACTGAGTTCTGATCAATCGTTCGACTGAGCTCACGCGGATATCCTCTTCACGTTTCGCCTGGTTTGAGGCACCAATGTCAAAAACGAGGTCATTTACACGGAGTTCCGTGGCTGTTGGTCGAGCACTAGAAAGGCGGAACCGGCACCGTGGGCATCGAGCAGTGTCTGGTCGGCGGGGGTGGCGGGATCGGTGAAGGGGCGGAGGAAGTCGCCCAAGAGCAGCGGATTGGCGGCGGTGGCCCACGGTGCGCTCCAATCTCTCAGATCCGTGAAATTCACGTCGGCGGTGAGGTCTTGGCGGCCGGGGTTCTCGTAGATGGCCGAACCTTCGAGGCGTTGTTGAAATAGATAGGCACGCACGGTGCCGCATGGCCGGCGATGATAGAGGTCAGCGGCGCTGCTTCCGTAGTCGATGGTGAGCAAGCGCCCGGCTTGCCAAGCAGGCAGCCATGAGGTGAGCCACAGGCGGTAGGCGTCATGGACCTCGATCCATTGGCCGACGGGGTGTGGCTGGCGGAACGATGAGGACGGAGGCAGCGGGGCCGGGGCTAACAGGCATTCGCGAGGGCGCCGGTTCTCATCAAAGGCCACGGCCAGCTCGCGCCAACCGTCGGCAGTCAGTTGGAAACGGCGCACCGGAAAGGCATCCACTAATTCGTTAGAAAAAATCACGGTGCGGCCAGAGCAGGCGGCGAGGGCACTGGCCATGGAAGCATGCCAAGTGGCCCTGCGGCCGAGGAGTTTTTCTTGGATGGTGGTGAGGGCGGGCGAGGTTTCCACGAGGTGCAGGCGGGTTTTCCAGCGCAATGACCACGGCAACGCCCGATGCACAGCGGCGGCAAGCGTCCCTTCGCCAGGCCCGATTTCGACTAGATCCCGGCAAGCTGACTGCCGCAACGCACGGGCCGCCCAAGCCGCGATGGCGCGGGCCGGGGCGCTTGAGAGCATCGCTGCGGTGGTGAAGTCGCCCCGGCGGCCAATGCCGCGAATCGCCTGCGCATAGTAGCCGTGAAGCGGGTCATGCAGGGCCCGCTGCATGAACTCATCGAAGCGGATCGGTGGGCCGCCCGGGCTCATGCCAGCGGCCTGAAGCCGGCAGCCGTGAGGACGCGGCGCTCGGCATTGCGGAAACTCAACCATCTTGAAGCCGGCAGACGGGTCAGCAGGGCCAGCACGGCTTGGAGGATAATGAAGGCCATGAGCCAGGGGAATGCCTTGCTCATGAAGCCGTAGGTGTGCAGACCGATTCCCAACATATTAACGCCGAACCAAGAGAAGGCAGTGATGGCATTGCCGCAGATGGTCATGGCCATCAAGCCACGCTGGCGGATCATGCCGCCCCAGCGAGCGTGCAGGATCAGGGCGCACCACAAAACGATGAGCAGAGCCCCATTTTCCTTGGGGTCCCAACCCCAGAAGCGGCCCCACGATTGGTCGGCCCAGATGCCGCCGAGCACGGTGCCGACAAAGCTGAAGAGGGTGGCGAAACACAGGACGCCGTAAACCATGCTGGTGAGCACATGAGCCAGCTCGCGGG
This sequence comes from Akkermansiaceae bacterium, assembly GCA_903827375.1. Lineage (GTDB taxonomy): Bacteria > Verrucomicrobiota > Verrucomicrobiia > Verrucomicrobiales > Akkermansiaceae > Luteolibacter. The sequence goes on along the minus strand of CAIKHZ010000279.1, from coordinate 7,306 downwards.
TCAGTTTGGTGGTGGCCAGCCCGAGGATGACATAGACGATGGCGAGCACGCCGGCGAGGAGCATGGCGGAATAGCCGAGGGTGATGACCACGACGTGAGTGGCGAGCCAGAGGTTGCTATCGAGCACGGCGACCTGCATTTCGAGGGTATCGCCATTGGAGCCGAGGTTGTGGGCGATGAGCAGGGTAACGAAACCCACGACACCAGCGCCGGCAGTGCCGATGCCGTAGCGGAACAGGTATTCGAGGACCATGGCGATGATGGTGGCACCCCAGCCGACGACGATGGCCGACGAGTAGAGGTTGGTGACGGGCGGGCGGCTTTGCAGATACATCCGCGAGAACATGCCGAACGAATGGACTGCAAACGCCAGCACGAGCAGCAGCAAGGCGGTCTTGCGCAGGCCTCGCGGACACACGAGCCATGAGCTGCAGGCCAGCAGGAAAGCGCTGATATAAAGGACCATGCCTTGTTTGAAGGGCTCCACTTGGTTGAAGAGTTGCTCGAAGTGGGTTTTGCCGGTCCATTCCGGATGGGCGATGCTGAACCAGCCGCTGTACTCCTTGGCCACCCGCGAAAACGTCGCCGTGTCTTGAGCACGGAAGGCGTCACTCAGATCGGCAAAGGCCGCCAGAGAGGCCGGGATGGCTTCCGCCGAGTTGAGACGCATCAAGGTCGCGCCAGTGCTGCGCCAGTCGGCTTCCTTGCCGCCGGCCGGAGGAGCCACGGCGAGGATGTTGGTGGCGTTGGCTTGTTGCTCGTAGCGGGCCGCGGCGCTGCGCAAAAATGCCGTTTGGTCCTTGTCGGGCGGGGTTTGGCTCTGGCTGAGCTTGGTGGCTGCGGCCGTCAACGTCGTAGCGTAGGTTTCGATCTCCTTGCTGAAGTTCTCAGTGCCATCCAAATGGATGCTGAGCTTGAGCTGCTGGTAGAGGAGCAGTGAGCTGCGCAGGTCGAAAATGGCGACCTCGAACGGGCTGCGCGACTTCGCATTCTTGTCGGCCGCAGCACTGCCTTCTTCGTCGATTTTTTGGAGTTTGGGCTGGAGTTCGGCGAACGTGCAATAGCGTTTGTCCGCCTGCGGCCAGCCGAACATGCCCAGCACCTCCTGGTTGGCAACGTAAAACGTCGGATAGGTGTCGGCCACCAGCGGGTTGAACCACAACTCGGCGAGCCACCGCGAGGCACTCATGCTCTCGCCGCTGGCAAGTTTGAGCGATTGCTTGCGGCTCATGATGAGCAGGGAATTGCGGGCCACGGTGTCCAGCGGCTTGATCCGTCCGCCGGTGAGTACGGGCAAGCGGCTGAAGGTGCTGACGTCAAAGTCATTCGCCTTGGTCTTTTTGGGGAGCCAAAGTGAGCCGAGCCAGATGACGGCGACCAGGAGAATCAGATAGGGAATGGAGCGGTTCATAGCGCTTTAGCTGCGTTGGCGCGGCGGGCGAAGCCGACGAGGTGATAGGTGAATTGCATCAACAGCCCGAGCGAGACGATGACGCAGGAGATGTAAGGTGCTTGGTAGCTGGGATTGCGCACAACCTGTAGGATGGTGCTGTTATCAGATTGGTAACCGGACTGGTAATACGTGTCACCGAGGTATCGCAGCGGGTGATTCATGTAAATTTTCACCTGGCGGTTTTCGTTGTGTTTGACATCGGCGAGGGTGATGATGCTGGAAAAGCCCTTGGCAATTTCAGTGCCGGGATACGTTTCGTGGGTAAAGCTGATGAGCGACAAGCTGTAATCCTTGTAGTAGCGGGCAAAACGAAGTGCCATGCTCCAGTGGCGGCCGTCCACCTCGAAGTCCTGCCCTTGGTCGATTTCCACCGACACCAGCCAGGTTCCCAACGACTTTTCACCTTTGTTAGAAAGAAGTTCCACCACCGCACTTGTCTTGTTGCGTTTGTTCATCTCGCTGAACGTCGGCAGTGCCTTGATCCCGATCTGGGCACCCGCCCCATTGCTTGCGGCGGGGACGGAGGGACCATTTTCCTGGCCGACCATTTGCAGGTCCGCATTCGGGTAAAACCCCTTGACGACGATCTTGAATGGCAGTGCCTCATGGCTGGTAGTGCCGCAGGCCGACAACACTTCGCCGGGGATGGCGATCACCCGGTTGGTCGCTCCGCTGGTCTGCTCGGTCACTGCGAGTTCCGTGCGGATGTCGTCATCCGAGTAGTTCTTGGTTTCCCCCTGCCTCAGGTACATGTGGCTCGACACCGAAAATAAGTCGGTGGCCAGACCACCCGCCAGCATGACGATGAGCCCGAGATGCGTGAGCTGGATGCCGGCCTTGCTCCAACTCCACGAAAAACGATGAATGTGGGCCGCAATCAAATTGAACAGCAAAACCGCTCCGACAAAGTGCCCGCCGGGAAATACCGGCATCTTGAATCCACCGCCCCCCGCTGACCACCAAATGAACCAGCTCTGAAAGTACTGCTGCTGGGCTTCGACCGGGTTGATGTTGACCTGCGCCAAGGTCCCGGCCAACACCAGCACCAAAGCCGTCGCCAAGCACACCACGGTGAGGCGCAACGAAGCAATCGGAACTAACAATCTGCGGAGGATGGTCTTCATTCGGGTTTGGTGAAGCGGACCGACTCAATGAATGCCGTGAACTTGGCCTTCTCAGCAGCCACCAATGCCGGCGACCCGCTGAATTTAAAAAACCACGTGTCCGCCCCGTGCCGCGTCCAGGCTGCCACCAGACGGGCCTCCGCCCCGGTGGCATCAATCAGCGAGAAGCTAACAGTCCCAGCGCTGAGCTTGGTCACCAGTGGCGGCAGCGCAGCCGCCTCAACCGCTGCCAGTCCGATTTGCTGACGCCAACGGTTGACGTTGGCCAAGTCCCCACCCACGTCTCCCGGAAAATGACTGATCGCCAATTCAGCCTTGGCTCCTTCCGCCCCGGCCACATTGAAAGTGGCGTAGCGCGTTGCTCCTGCCGGTGCCAAAACCCAACCGTCCGGTACCTTCCATGCAAGACTGCCGTCACCGGCTACGGCTGCGGCCGCCGGGGCTGCGGCTGTTGGCGCTGTTGGCGCTGTTGGCGCTGTTGGCGCTGTTGGAGTGGCAGGCGCGGCGGTGCCCGGGGGGGCGGGCTTGACGGTCTCGATCCACTTCAGGAAGTTCGCTTTTTCAGTGGCGGTGAGGGCGGCATTTCCGCGCATTTTGAAGAACCAGGCATTGTCGCCCTCATCGGCAATGGCACCGATCAGGCGGCCATCCTTGAGCGGGTCGCCAGTGGGGGTGATTCCCTCGATATCCACGGCGATGGCGTCGCCGAAGGACGACTTGATGGCTTGCGACTGGGTCTTGAGGGCTGCCTCGTCCAGCGGGGGTTGGCCGAGTTGGTCGCGCCAGCGGTTGACGTTGGCGAGCGTGCTGCCCGGTGCCCGGCGCAGAATCGAAAAGGAAATATCCGTCATGGCACCGCCATCACCCTCTACGTGGTAGCTCGCCAGACGCATCGGCGAGAGGGGCTGCTTTTTCCAATGGGCCGGCGCGCTATCGACAAACTCCGGGGTCGCAGATAGCCCGGCACCCGCTGCCGCCAATTGCTCGGCACTCAGCCCGGCGTGTGGATCGCCGCCGACGGGGGCTCCCGCTGCCATGCCGGGCATGCCTGCGTGGGGGTCGGCAGGACTTGCGGTTTCGCTTGCGGCGGTTGGCGCATCCTTGGCGACGTCATAACTTTTGATTTCGCTTTTGTGTTTGCAGGCAATGGCAGACACGAGGCAGAGGCTCAGGCAAAGAGGTGAGAGTTTCATGGACGGTAGGTGGAAGCGGGCGGGCAGGCTCATCGCGTTGCCACGGCGAGTCAATGCCTAAGCGATGCATGCTGAGAAATTCTGCCACACACTGCCCAATCCTGGATGGACAGAACCCCTGATCCGCTCAGAAGACGGACCCGGCACCCCACATTTTTGATTATGAGTTCCTGATTATTCCGTTTGACAAATCAATCTTGCTTCGCGGCGAAAACCGGCCAAAGTCGCTGGGAAGCCAGTCACATGGGAATAAGGGACAACAAGAAACGCGCGGTGCTGCCGGAGCCCCGGAAGTGGTCCAATGAAATCATTGGGATCGTGCTGGTGATTTGTGGCTTGGTGTTGCTGTTGGCGCTGGTTTCCTACAGTCCTGCGGATTTGCCGCGATGGGGATTGCTGGATGCCTTTGCTGAGAAATCCGGCAAGGGTGGTGCCAATTTCATCGGTCCGGTGGGAGGGGTTCTGGGCTTTGTACAGATTATGTTCTTCGGTGCGGTGGCCTGTCTGATACCGGTCTCCTTCATTTGGTTCGGCGTGGTCAAAATGGTCTTTGACAAGCGCCTGTGGCCGAAGTTGATCCTCGGCGTGGTGGTCTTGTTGGTGGCCGGTGCCTGTTTTCTGCACACCGCAGACGTGTTTTTCATCGAATGGGCGGCTCGCTGCAAAAACCACTATGGCCCGGGCGGGGTGATCGGCAGCGTGCTGGGTGGCTCGCTGCTCTCCAAACTCATCGGCCGAACCGGCACCCTGCTCCTGAGCTCCACGGCCTATTTCATCGCCCTGATCTTGCTGGCCAACCAAACGCCCGTTAGATTTATCAAAATCTGTTATCATCACTGCCGCCAACGCTTTCAGGAATGGCGGGCGGGCCGCAGCGAGGTGGACCCTGGGGCCGCCCGTGAGGCCGCGATGCTTGCCGAGCGGGAACGCCAACGCGAGCGGCGCCGCAAAGATCGCGAAGCCTCGTCCACGGCCGCCTCGTCCGCGACAGCCTCCGCCAAAGCCGCCGCGAAAATCGCCGATGAAGACGACCTCCAGGGCTTGCTGCCGTTGCGCGACACTCCGCCGCCTCAAATCATTGATGCCTCGCAGCGCCGCAGTGCCAATCCGGCCACCTCCGGTGCCAGGCCCTTTGAGCGCAAGAAGTCCGGCCACCAATCGCTTTCGGTCACCGGCTTCGAGGACTATGAATTGCCGGGCTTCGACTTGCTCGACGCGGAAGAAGTCGAGGACGCCCCGGAGGCCAACCGCGCCGAACTGCTTTACACCCAGCAAACCATTATCGAGACCCTCAAAGCCTTTGGCATCGAGGTGACCGCCGGGGATATCACCCGCGGCCCAACCATTACCCGCTACGAAATCTATCCGTCCACCGGGCTGCGGGTGTCGCGCATTTCCCAGCTTGAGGCGGACATTGCGCGGGCCACCTGTGCCGAGCGCATCAATATCCTCGCGCCAATTCCCGGCAAGGACACCGTCGGCATCGAGCTGGCCAATTCGCTCAAGGTCGCCGTGCCACTGCACGAATTGTTGCACGACCCCGACTTCCGATCTGCCAAGAAAAAGATTCCTCTGGCGCTCGGCAAGGACGTTTACGGCAAGACCGTCATCGGGGATTTGGCGGCCATGCCCCACTTGCTCGTCGCTGGTGCCACCGGCTCCGGCAAGTCAGTTTGCATCAACTCAATCATTGCCTCAATCCTCTTCAAATTCGGCCCCGACGAACTGCGCTTCATCATGGTTGACCCCAAGGTGGTCGAAATGCAGATGTACAACAAGCTGCCTCACATGGTCGTGCCGGTGGTCACCGACCCCAAAAAGACCGTCGCCGCCCTCAAGTGGGTCGTCAATGAGATGGAAAAACGCTACCGCATGTTCGCCAAGGAGGGCGTGCGCAATTTCGACGGCTTCAACAACCGTCCGCGTCCTGAAAAATCCCCTGACGCCCCGCCGCCCAAGCCCGAGCCGCTGGTCGATGATGCCGCCATCGAGGAAATTGCCCGCGCCTTGGAGTCCGGAGATCTCGGCGAGGAGGAGGACCTCGAAGACCTCATCCCCGATGATGACCAAATCCCTGACAGATTCCCCTACATCGTCGTCCTCATCGACGAGTTGGCCGACCTCATGCAAACAGCCCCGGCCGACGTGGAAATGTGCATCGCCCGCATCGCCCAAAAAGCCCGCGCCGCTGGCATCCACCTCATCATCGCCACTCAGACGCCCCGGGCCGATGTGGTCACCGGCATCATCAAGGCCAATATCCCCTGCCGCATCGCCTTCCAGGTGTCCTCCGCTCTCGATTCCCGCGTCATCCTCGACACCAAGGGTGCCGACAAACTCGTCGGCAAGGGCGATATGCTCTATCTGCCCCCCGGCTCCGCCAAACTCGAGCGCGCCCAAGGCGCCTACCTGTCCGATGCCGAAGTCGAGCGCATCGTCGATCATTGCGCCAAACAGGGTGAACCCAAATATGAGACCGACATCCAATCATCCATCAATGAGGATGGCGACGAGGATGATGACGTTTCAGAAGCCGACGAAGAACTCATCATCAAGTGCATCGAAGTCGTCCGCCAAGAACGCAAGGCCAGCACCTCGTTGCTCCAGCGCCGCCTCCGCCTCGGCTACACCCGCGCCGCTCGCATGGTCGATATCCTCGAACAACGCGGCGTCGTCGGACCCGGCGAGGGTGCCAAGGCCCGCGAAGTTTTCCTCAAATAGCCGCCCAGCCCCCGGCACCCGATTAAAATAATTTCCGATTTCTCACTTTCTGATTGTCAAACCCCTCGCCCTCCCCCATTTTCCCGGCCCGCCCGCAAGGGCGCTAGTGTCATGGCCCGATAGCTCAGTTGGTAGAGCAGCGGATTGAAAATTCGCGTGTCGATGGTTCAAATCCGTCTCGGGCCACCACTGCAACCCCTTGAAAATAAAGGGATTAAGCGCTAAGGCTAACAAAAAGCCTAATATCGTTTTTTAACGCATCCCGAATACTGCCCGAATTCGGCGGCCAAAGCGGCAGGGAAGATTCACCTTCACCTACAAAAAAGCTAGGTCCCACGATGCCAGCAGGGAAATCACGACACTAGAGTCCTTGAAAAGCCGAAGTTGCTGTCGTTAGGTCAAGTTTTCTGCTCTCCTGGGTAACTTGAGAGAACGCCAACCACCCCCCCGACTCCCGGCCCCCAAATCCCTCAGCCCGGCCGCCCAAAGCGTGCTGCTATATCATCTGGAACGTGAAACCGTTCACCACCAGCCCCTCCAGAAGATTGCGGAAACCGTCGGCGATTCTCCCAACATGCTTGCCAAGGTGAAGCACGAACTCGAAGCCCCCGAACTCTTCGAACCCATGGCCTTCTTCATCGTTGCGGGAGATCGTGTCGCTCAGCTGAATCCCAAATGGATTCCGGGCACGGTCTTTTCATTTGATTGATTTTCCGTTGATTAGGGACATTGCCGAGACTGTGGAGTGCGCGCATTGTTCGAAAATCCTGGGCCAGGAGAGGGTGACATCTTGCCTGAAGCGCACCGAGATGAGT
>CAIKHZ010000278.1 GCA_903827375.1 Akkermansiaceae bacterium | reverse complement strand
GCAGATATATGCGCCGCCCTTTAGGTGATAGATATGTGATTAGACGCCTCGGATGTTGTCAATCAGCTTGACGATTTCCTCTGTCTTCCAAGTCTTGCGCATGGAATCAGCGAACAGCATGCGCAGGACCGCCAGAGGGCCAACCTGACCGGGTGATGAGGTGGTCTGCATGAACTTCCGGCGACTCTCCTCGAAGGCCGAGGAGAGGACGTCTGGATGCACTTCGATGGCCGCTGCGAGGCGGGCGTTGAGTTCCTGAGTGTAGGCGGCTCCGGGGGGTACTCCTTCTGGGGACCGTATCCAAGCCCAGAGGGTGGAATGCTCGTAGGATTTCCGTGGGGTGGCGATTTTGTCAGCTAGGGCGCGGGTGCTGATTCTGAGTTCAGTGCAGCGGTCTTGGACGAGGATTTGCCAAGAGGAGAATGGTTCCACTCTCTTGATGACACGCTGCTGCTTGGGCTTGCCATCAGGTTCAGTCTTTGGCTTGGGCTTGGGCTTGGAGAAGTCCTTCAGTTTGGTTCCGGGATGCATGCGCGAAATATGGGCATTTCCGCCAAACAGTCAAGCAGTTTTGCATAGTACACCAGAAATAAAATGACCAGATGCCGCAACGACGGGGATCAGGGCGCGGGAACGGCTCCTCCGTTTGACTTTGTAAAATTATTTTTAGCGGGTGCTAAGCCGGAGTTCATTACAGCGGCATGTAGAAGGCGTGTTGAAGTCCTAACAGCTTCAACATAAAATGGGCATTGGAAATCAACGGATTACGACTGCAATGTTGTGAATGTTGTGAATGTTGCCTTTCCGGGACACACACATATCGTAGAGTGCGGAAGAATGGCGGAGGGCGGAGGGAAGGAGGGGGGGCCGCTGGACGTGAAATAATTTCTGGCCGTCCCCCTTAATGGCTATGGTCCAAAATCACAACATTCACAACATTCACAACATTCTATCAAATTTAGAAAATTAAGTTATTGGTAATGAGGGAGTTATGACTTTGAAATCCGTGTTGTCTTTCATGTTGAAGTCCTGTTGTGATTTCAGGCAAGGCGCAGATCTGCCCCTTTATTGGCATGGTTTGGCCCATTTTGTCAGATTGGGGGGTGGAAGGGAGGAGTTCGGGTGGTGATCCTGGCTCCTAGAGCCACCATTCGGCGAGTGGGCTGAAACATCTGCTAAAATTTGAGCAGGTCTAGTAGCCGGTCAAAATCGCACTCGCGGCGGGGTAGCAGGGTTTCTCCTTGTTTTGGGAGTTGAAGTAGGACGATCCAAAGTTGGACAGTCCGATTCAGGCCTCTTCCAGCACGTTTCGAATGTCCCGCATGACGTGGGCATGCGCCTTTCCGGTGATCTTCGCGATCTCAAGGCGCAGATCGCCCCCTTTTTTGGCATGGTTTGGCCCATATTCCTGTTGATCTATTTCGACATCAAACAGTATCCGGCGGATGTCTTGCATGACGCATGCGCCTTTCCGGTGATCTTCGCGATCTCAAGGCGCAGATCGGCCCCTTTGGCATGGTTTGGCCCATTTTGTCAGATTGGGGCGGTGGAAGGGAGGAGTTCGGGTGGTGATCCTGGCTCATAGAGCCACCATTCGGCGAGTGGTGGCTCGGATTGACTGTCGGCCAGGATGTACAGGCACGGCCCGCCGATGGATTTTGCGATCTCGGCGTTGACGAGGTGTACCCATTGCCTGTATTCGGGAAGCATGGCTGGTGCTTCGTCGTCTGTGGGGGCTCGGGATAATCGCTTGAGCGGCTGAATGTGGTTGGACGCGGGATCGAAGTGGATGAGGCGGTTGAACGCAAATACTCCGGTGATTCCGTTCTTGAAGGTGTGCTGAAAGATGAGGTCAGCAGCGGGTGGGGCTGGGGGAATCATGGCTTATGTGGAGTGGATCGCGTGGGTCGCTGCCTGTTCCTCGTGTTCCCGCTCATAGATCGGCCGGAAGACTGCTTTGAGTGCTGGGTTGAGTTTCTCATAATCCAGCGCCCAGAATGCCCTCAAAATGTCGCGGACCCCGTTCTTTTGGCGGAGCCGGTGGCGATGCGTCCCTGGTTTGTCTTTGAGTTTGATCCATGCATCCTCGCCGGTCATGATTAAATCGCACTCGCGGCGGGGTAGCAGGTAGCAGGGTTGCTCCCGCTTGTAGGAGTCCAAAAAGATCGACTCAAATTTGGGCAGGTCTATTCCCACCTCTGTCAGCGTCTTTTCAATGTCACGCAAAACATTGCGATGCTGTTTCTCGGTGATCTTCGCAATCTCAAGCGAGGACATGCGGGGTTCGCTGGTGCTGGGGATGGCGGTGGATAGTTCGCTACCGCCGGTCGGTTGATTGTCGTCGTTGTCGTACATGGTCGTTGGTGTTGGGATCAGAATGGATTGGGTTCGGGTTCCAGGTTCTCGCGTTCGGCGAGGTCGAGTTCTTGGATACTCACGATGGAATCGTCGTCGGTGATTGCGTGGTCCTCGTGTTCGAGTTCCCGTTCGTAGATCGAGCGGAAGACTGTTTTGAGTTCAGGGGCGAGTTTCTCGTAATCCAGCGCCCAGAATGCCCTCAAGATGTCGCGGCCCCCGTTCTTTTGATAGAGCCGGTATCGATGCGTTCCCGGGCTGACGCTGAATTTCATCCATGCGTCCTCCCCTTTGAGTTCCGCTTGGATGTTGGATCGGGCTATCGGGGCCGTCTCGCGCAGTTTCCCCTTATCCGCCATGTATTCGTCGTATAGTTCGCGATAGGCGATGAGAACCACTAGTTTTCCCGTGTCTCCGATAATGCTTTTGAGAGCGTTGATTTTCCCGTCCTCTGAAACGGTGCCTCGCACCACGCGCAGGTATTTTTCCACATGGGGCACTCCCCGGTTGATCATATTCACCGCATCCGCGAAAAAGTTCACCAAGAAGACGTCGTTAGTCGTATCCGTGCAGCTTTCCGACATATGTTTGAGCATAAATTCGCGCAATGCGTCCGCTTGGGGAAATTCCGCTCCATCGGGATCGATGATTGTGTTAGCTGCGAGCATGGCGGACAAGCAGATGCCGCCCACTTCCTGTTCCCGGTCCCCGCTGATCCGGCGGCCCGTCTCCTCGCGGTCGATGAACTCCTTGGTGCGCTTCACCACATCCGCCGCGAATGGCTCGCGGTACTTGAAGAGGAATCGTCCCACGCGGTAATAGCTATCGGCGTTTTCCATCATTTGGAAATAGCGTGCGCGTTGCTCGATGGCTGTGCCATGGCGTTGGGCGGCGCTCATCACCAGCCGGAGGTAGCGCGAGCGCAGCGCCGGGTCCGTCGCGCCGTCCTCTCCGGTCACGATCGGGATCGTTGACGCCTTGCTTTTCCGTGTGCTCTTGGTTCCTGCCATCGTCCCCTTTGATATGCCTATCTCGTTGAATGCATTGGTGATGAATCCGATGATCCCCTCCAGTGCCCGCAGGTTCCGCCACTCATCGATATGCACTGGCAGCCCGCAGAACTGCGAAAGGTTGCGTTCGATCCCCACTTTGGTAGATCCCAGTGCCACGATCTCATAGTTGCGGGGGAATCCGAAGATACGCATTCCCGCCTCCACGGTTTTAGTTTTGCCGCTGCCCTTGCGTCCCTGCACCCAGAACCCCGGCTTGCCTCCTATGCTGCGCAGCAGCTCGGGGTGCGCCATGTACTGCAACATCGATCCTATAGCTGCCAATCCCTCGATCGCCTGCTCGCTTTGCTTGTTCTACGCAAAGTATTCTATCCCTTGGAACCCGATGGCTGGTATCCCGCATTGCGCCACTCCAGACGCCTTGAATTCCCCCTCGCAAATCACGCAGCTATGCTCCCATTCCTTCGGCCTGTCATGCAGGAATACCTCACCATAAATAATCCGCAGGTTCTCGCTCGTCTTATTATAGAACTCGTCCACCTCCTCCTTGCGGTGGTCCCGCGTTGATAGACCACGCTTGTGTGGCCGCAGCCCGATGATTCTCCCGGCCCCGTCTATATATGGGATGATGATGTTGTCTGCGTATTGATACTCCTTGGTATCGGCGTTCCAGCTCTTGCCATGCAGCACGCCTGCCACTTCTATCTGGCGGCTGCGGTTGTTCCTCTGTGCCAGCCCGAGCTGTGCCAGCCCGAGCTTCAAGAGTTCTTTCTCGGGAAATTTCTCTAGCAGCGGCATCAGCTTCTCCAAGTTGCTCCGGGTCGCGCTCACCAATCCCAGCGCGTCTATCCATCCGTCGCTCATCCCCCGCTTTTTCTTCAGTTCCGCCCGATGTTCTGGCGTGAGTTCCAGCTCCGCCCAAAACGTCTCATACACATTGCGGCCCAGTTCTGGAATCTTCATGTACCTCCGCTCCTCCCCGGCTTCCTCGGTCGGCGGCGGTTCCCCCCAATCCGGCTCTCCTCCCGTCTTCGAACCATCCGTCGGATCGTCTCCCCCGGCTTGATCCTCGTGCATCTTCCCTTCATGCGGCTTGTCGTCTTGCATCTTATACGGGTCGGGAATTCCCGTGAGTTCGTGCAACATGCTTCGGGCCGTCTTCCAATCCACCCGGTTCTGAATCTCGACGAACCGCGCTATGCCCCCGCTCTTGAATCCTTCGCACGTCGGCACATGGCACTTATACAACCATCCTCCCTCCTTGCCTGGCAGCAGCCCGAAGCAGTTTTTTTTCTGACACAGCGGGCAGCATGCAGGCGCTGGTTTCACCGTCCCCTTGAATTCTATACCCTGTCCCATCAGGTAATTCTTTATGTCGGCCGCAGGGTGCGCCAGCACGCATTGCCACGCATCAGCGGCAGCTTGCTTCAGTTCGTCTTTAGTCATGGATTCAGACGGTTGGTGGCGAGACTGATCCGGACGACAGCAGCTTCTTCTTCAGCCGATTGCTTTTTTCAATCGCATATTTCTTTCCTGTTCCGTTCTTTGCTCGCAACGTCATTCGCAGAATTTCCAGCGTCTCCGCCGGGTAATATGTTTGCTGTTTCGTCCTGCTGCTGGGCTTCACTCCCTTAGTCCTGATATATTTGAAAATCGACGCTTCGTGCCGCCCCAGTTTCTTCGCCATGGCTGCGACCGTCATTTCACCCGTCTCGGCTATTTGTGATTTATCCCTGTTCCCGGTCCCCGCTGATCCGGCGGCCCGTCTCCTCGCGGTCGATGAACTCTTTGGTGCGCTTCACCACATCCGCCGCGAATGGCTCGCGGTACCATTTTGTCAGATTGGGGGGGTGGAAGGGAGGAGTTCGGGTGGTGATCCTGGCTCATAGAGCCACCATTCGGCGAGTGGTGGCTCGGATTGACTGTCGGCCAGGATGTACAGGCACGGCCCGCCGATGGATTTGGCGATCTCGGCGTTGACGAGGTGTACCCATTGCTGCTTGTCCGCCATGCTCGCAGCTAACACAATCAACAGGCGACCCACTCTCCAGGGACAAGCGACACAACCCTGAAACCATTGGGAGCATGAAAATCCGCAAAAGGAGGCTTCACGCGGAATAAGGCGCTGCCCACAGCACAGACATGCAAGGCTGCTGGAATCCATTCGTCGGAATCTGAAAGACGCCACTGGGCCTCCAACCTGCAAGCGGCGACCTCTGGATGGAATTGAAGGTGGGATTGATCGCACATGCCTTCACGCCACTCCAGATAAGCTGGCGGATTTATATCTTCCCGCCCCTCACTCTCGCTCAAGGCCAGCAGGCTTCCGTCACTGCTATTGCCGACGGCCCATTCCCAGACAATGTCCTTCTTGCCCCCGGTAATTTCAGTTCCTACGGTCCCATCCTATCTGTGGACAATCT
>CAIKHZ010000277.1 GCA_903827375.1 Akkermansiaceae bacterium | reverse complement strand
GAGTCATGCGGCGACTTACTCTCCAACTCTATCCGCCCACCCGGCGGTTGCTGCTCGCATGGTAACATTTGTTTGAGATGTTGCTGGGCCGCCCACAGCCGACACTTAGGGAATTCGACTTGTTCGCTCCGTTGTCGAAAGCGAGGTGGAACGCGGAGTTCTGAGCCCGCAGCCCGGCAAACATCACAGCATCGAGAGGGGCGCACTTCAGACCCTATCAGCGCAATTTTCAGCCACCAGAACTCAGTTTTCTGAGAATGGGAAAAGAATTGCGACTAATGGCTGCAAGAATCGTCAGCATCGCACCCGTATTCCGCCATCCAAGCCACTCCCAAGTACGCAACAACCTATGAAAAACCTCGTTCTTTTCACCCTCCTCGTCGCCACCTCCAGTCTCTACGGCCAAGCACCGGCCGCCGCTCCCGTCGGCGAGTGGGCAGCCCTCTTCAACGGCAAGGACCTCAGCGGTTGGACGGACTCCAGCGGCGGGGCATCCAAGTGGACCGTGGAAAACGGCACTCTCAACCGCCAAGGCGGCGGTGACATTTGGACCAAGGCGCGCTTTGGCAATTTCGTCCTTGATCTCGAATACAAGACCACCGGCAATAGCGGCGTCTTTATCCGCACCGATGATCCCAAGAACAACGTCCAGACGGGCATCGAAATCCAGGTCGAAAACCCCGGCAATCCAGACCGCCACAGCGTCGGCGCAATCTACGACCTGGTCGCCCCTAGCAAAAATGCCGGCAAGCCCGGCGAATGGAATCATTACATCATCACCGTCCAAGGGGCCAAGATCATGGTGGAACTCAACGGCGAAACCATCACCACCATGGACCTCGACCGCTGGACTGAGGCCGGCAAGAACCCGGACGGCAGCGGTAACAAATTCAAGCAGGCCCTCAAGGATTGGAAACGCGAAGGCCACATCGGCCTTCAGGACCACGGTGCTCAGGTTTCCTATCGCAACATCCGCATCAAGCCCCTCCCTTGAACCATTCCTCCGCACCCGCCTTTCTCCAGCAGATTTCTCAATCTATCCAAGTAAAGAGAACCCCTGAAAAAATGAAGTATTACAAATCAACCCTGGCACTCTTTGCCGTCGCTCTAACATCCTTTGCCCGCCCCTGTGCCGCTGCCGATTTTCCCATTCACGATGGCGATCGAGTCGTCTTACTCGGCGATAGCATCACCGAACAACGCCTCTATACCACCGTCATCGAAGCCTACACCCTCGCACGCTTCCCTCAGTGGAAACTTACCTTCCGCAACATCGGTTGGGGCGGCGACACCGCTCAGGGCGGCTTGGGCCGCGCTGCCCGGGATATGCTCCCGCTCAAGCCCACCTTCGTCACCATCGACTTCGGTATGAACGACCACGGCTACCGCGCCTACGATGAAGGCATTTACAAGAACTATATCGATAAGCAGACGCAGTTGGTGGCCTTGCTCAAGACCAACGGCGCGCGGGTTGCGTTAGTGACGCCGCAGCCCATCGAGGACAAGCGCCCGGATCCTGACAAGGATGTGCGCAACGAGTCGCTGCGTAAAATGTCAGATGGTCTGCGTGAGATCGCCGGCAAGGAAAAGGTCCTCTTCTCCGATCAGTTCGATCCTTACATGGCGGTCATGCTCAAGGCCCGCCAAGCCGATCCGGCGGTCCTCATCGGCGGCGGCGACGCTGTCCATCCAGGCCCGGTCGGCCACACCATCATGGGCTGGGCGATCCTCAAGTCGCTCGGTGCTCCGGCTGCCGTCTCCAGTGCCGAGTTGACCGCCACTGGCAAGCTGGTCGCCGCCACAGGTTGCCAGATATCGCCGCCGAAAGTCGATGCCGGCGTGATGACCTTCACCCGCAAGGATGAGGCTCTGCCGATGCCGGTCAATCCGCAGGCCGAAACGGTCACCAAACTCATCCCTCTGCTGGCAGACCTGAGCCGCTACGAGTTGAAGGTCACTGGTCTAACGGCCCCTAAGTACCAGCTCCTCATCGATGACAAACCCGCTGCAGTTTTCACCTCCCAGGAATTGGCCCAAGGTTGCAACCTGACGCTTAGTGCCGGGCCCATCACCGAACAAGCCCGACAGTTGTGGACCACTGTGGTGGAAAAAAATAACCTCTTCTTCCAACGTTGGCGCGAAGTGCAATTGTACGGGCCCCCAGAGTGGGTTAAGTCACCGGCCTTCGAGGGCGTCCGCGAAAAGGAATTGGGCCGGCTCGACGCGCAAATCGCCCAGCTCGAAACCAAGATCAACGCTCTTCGCCAGCCGCTGCCTCATACGTTCGTGCTGAAACCCGCTGCGCCTTAATCCTGCCAAGGAACATGCCCCGGGAATGCCGAGCCCCAGCTCGGCGAGAACCCACTTTGCCTCGGGAATGCCGACCCCCAGCTCAGCGAGAACCCACTTTACAGGCCAAGGTCCTCAATTTTTCACATCCTCAGCCAGCGCCGGGTTCTCGTGCCCAGAACCCAGTGCTCGGCCTCAAAAGTGCCAAAGGGTCGAGCAAGTTCTACCCCTGTAATTGCCGTCAAGCTCAGGAGCCGCGCTAGAAATTTGTAGGATTGTAGCGGCGTGTCTATGACCGCCGATGACTCTGAATCGCCAATAACTCGTCGCCTCGACATGGGGCATCTCATGCACACCGGCTATCCGTCGCATTGGATGATGCGCGTGAGTTGATTCGTTTCCAATTCCGTGAGTTCGGGCTGAGGCCATAGAGTAGCTAAACTACGCTATGGTGGTTAGGGGCGGGGAAGGTGTAGTAGTGCATGGGGGCAGAGTCAATGACTTTTTGGAAGGATGGCGGCCGGGTTCGAGACTGAGTTTGCCGTTTTTGGCATCGGCGGGTTTGGGCCAGCGGTATGTGCCGCGTTCTAACATTTTTGCGTGAACCCAGAGGCCAGTTCCATCGCAGCGAAGCAATTTTATCAGAGTTCGGGAACGGTTGATGAACACGAAGACAGCGCCGCTGCGTGGATCGTCGCCGAGGCGGGTGACCACTTCGGTGTGAAGTCCGTCGAAAGATTTGCGCATGTCGCAGGGTTCCACCGAGAGAAAAACGCGCAAGATGCCGGAGAGTGTCAGCATGGGCGGCGCAGGGTGGATAGAAGTTCGACGGCCAGCGGCAGAGCGGCGCGCGAGGCGATCTCTATGATTGAGCCGCATGGCAGGATGACGCGCAACTCGGCACTCGGACAAGTGGGTTGCCGGTCGGCAACAAGAACCTCGCCGAATGCCGGACCATAGTGCGTTGCAGGAATGGTCGCCTGTTCCCGGCGCTTGCGCTGCCAGGCGATGAACGTCTGATAACATACACCGTGACTCCGGGCGAAAGCCATGGCACTCAGGCCGCTGCGGTCGAAGGCTTCCTGCAGTTCCTGGCGTTGGGCGGGGGTGAAACGCAACCGGCCGTCGCTGCCGCTGCGGATGATGGAGGAGTCGGAGGGGGCGGAATCAGATGATGTAGATTGCAAACGCTACTATGTATGCTTCCTATGCCCCAGCGTGGCTAGTGGCCGTCTATTGAGCGCTTCAGAACTCAGCATTCGACCTCGCTTTCAACAACGGATCGAGTGTCACCGGTCACTTCAAAATGCACCACCTGCGGTCACTTCAAAGTGCACCACCTCGGATGGCGTTTTGTGACGGGTTGAGGGGGTAGTTGGCAAGGCGATTGTGGTGCG
>CAIKHZ010000276.1 GCA_903827375.1 Akkermansiaceae bacterium | reverse complement strand
GCTAGCGACGACGGCCGCGGCGTCGCCCCCACCGGCCTCGGCGTGTTCCTCGACTTCCGGGATGCCACCAAACGCCTCGGCGAAGGCACCATCCGCTCACGCTACGGAAATTTATTCCAAATGTATGAGAAAATCACCGGCGAAGACCCTTACAAATTGCCAATGATGATCTATCCAGCCGTCCACTACACCATGGGCGGCTTGTGGGTGGATTACAACCTCATGTCTAACATTCCCGGCCTGCACGTCCTCGGCGAGGCGAATTTCTCCGACCACGGAGCGAACCGACTTGGGGCCTCCGCGTTGATGCAGGGCTTGGCTGACGGGTATTTTGTTATACCGACGACTATCGCTAACTATTTGGTTAGCCAGAAGCCCGGCAGCATCAGCACCTCGATGCCCGAGTTCAAGCAAACCGAAGTCGAAGTGCGTGAGCGAACAACCAAACTGCTAGCTATCCAAGGCAAGCGCACCGTGGATTCCTTCCATCGCGAACTGGGCATGACCATGTGGAATCATTGCGGTATGGCCCGCTCCCGTGAAGGTCTAACCACAGCACTGGATAATATCCCCACCATTCGCGAGGAGTTCTGGAAAAACGTGCGCATCCCAGGCTCCGGCGAAAATGCCAACATGGAACTCGAAAAGGCCGGTCGCGTCGCCGACTTCCTTGAATTCGCCGAAGTCATGTGCTACGATGCCCGCGACCGTGAGGAATCCTGTGGGGGCCATTTCCGCCTCGAACACCAGTTCTTCGACAAAGACCCGGATGTGATCGCCGGCAATACCCAACCCGGTGAGGCTAAACGCGATGACTCGAATTTCTCCCACGTCTCCGCCTGGGAATACAAGGGACCAGATGCCGCCCCCGTGCTGCACAAGGAACCCCTCAAATTCGAAGACGTCCACGTGTCTATCCGCAGCTACGCCTAAGTCTGAGCGAGCCTGCTGCCGCCCCACCACGTGGCTGCGTGCCTCCGGCCGCAGGCCGTGCGTGCTGCGTCCCGCAGCGCGTGCCAGGTGTTGACTTGGGCAACGGGCTGCACGTTAGCCAGGTCCAGTTTATACATGCCGACATTGTCCCCGTTGGAAAAGATCGGGCCGAAGCCCATGACGACCTTGCCATCGGTGAGCACTTCAATGGGATCGTTGAGGGTGGGCGAGCCGCCGGCAAGCGTCTTGGCCGGCAACACCGCCGCCACGGGCGCAACGACAACCTGCTTGAACTCAGGAGTTGCCTGATACTCCGCGACGACATAATTATAGTCAGTCAATTGAAGCTGTATTTGCTTTTTTCCGCGGGCGACTGTTAGGGTTAGTTTCCGTCAGCTTTATCGGCAAGTACTCAAAGATCAACCACTGTCTTCACTTCCGTGCCGTTGCAGGCGATGATCACATCGTCCTTCTTCAGTCCGGCACCGGCGGCATCACTGGCGGCCGGGACATGGAGTATTAGAACGCCGACTTCGTCAGGCAGACCGAGGGCGGCACGGTCCTCGGCATCTGCAACATCGCGGGCCTTGGCCTGCCAGAGAAGTTTCGCCGCCGGCTTGAGCTTCGGGATCTGCCCGGAGAACGTCAGCTTGAGCGGGTAGGCATTGCACTCGTAGGGTGTCTTGGCCGGCAAGGTGATCTTGAGGAACTCCCCATCCTGGCTGTAGATCAATGGAACGGTCGAGCCTGAGGCAGTGGCATTCGGTTTGTAATATTCATTTTGGTATTTCTGTCATTACATCTCCGTACGGAACGGAGATGCGGGCAGGCCGTCCGTGTTGTAGAGGTTGCAGCCCTCGGGATTACTGCTGTAGGCATAGTGCACGGCCACCGGCTGTTGCACCTCTGGACATGAAACCACGACGGTATCACCGTCGATGACCGCCTCGGCCCAGAACCACTTCAGGCCTGTCGGCGCCGAACCATCCTTGGCGGCGATGGCAAACTGTTTGAGCTTGCCGCCTGTGACTTCCCGTGCGGGATCTTTGCCGGTCTTGGTGCCGACCATCAATCCTTTCCCGACATAATCAAAACTGATGCGGATATTATTGCCCTCGACCTTCATGCCCTTGTAGAGCGGGCCGCTGTAGGTCAGATCCTTCCTGCCGTAATCCTTGGCAAGCGCCCATAGCGCCAGGCGATTTCCGGTATCAAACTTATTTTCCGGGTGAGTGTTGCCAGCCTCGCCAAAGTCGATTGTCACGGCCATGCCGGTTTTGGGAATTTTGAGGGACTTGAACTGGGCCATCCGGCCCGTTGCCCATAAATCACCGCCCTCAGGGTTATTGTTAGACTCTCGGAACTGCGGCAACTGAACAAAGTAAACAGGGAAGTCGCCTTGTGCCCAGACGTTGCGCAAACCCGTGATCAGCGCAACCATCTTGTGCATGTAAATATCCCCCTCGATTCCATTCGCCTCGCCCTGGTACCAGATCATGCCCTTGAGGGCGAAGGGAATCAGCGGCCGTGTCAATTCAGCGAAAAGCTGGCCGTAGCCCACATTCTCAAAGGTCGGCATGATCGGTATGTGGGGAAACGTCTTGTCCGCAGCCATGCTCGCCTTGGCGGTCTCTAGCCATGCTGCGAGTTCGGGAAACGTTGCGGAAAGGTTTTTGTAAAACTCCGCCACCCGCTTGATTTCATCTTCCTTCAATTCCATTGAGGCATTGAATCCTTCCATCGGAATCCACCGTTCAATGGTCGTCGCCCCCACCGCGTCGTACAATAAGCCGATAGGCACGCCTGTTTCCTGAAATATCCTTCGCCCGAAATAGAAACTTGTGGCGCTGAAATCACCGGCCGTTTGCGGCGAACAGACAACCCAGTTGTTACCGAATCTGGTTTGACGGATCTTCGGGAAGTCAGCCTTGGCGACATCCTCCTCCGTCTTGAACTGCTTCATCCCCCATTCCATGTTGGACTGCCCGGAACACAGCCAGACGTCACCCACCAGGACGTCGGCGATGCTCATGATCACCGGCTTGTCACCGGCAACAAACTTGATAGTGAGTGCAGCAGGCTCGGCGGATACCTTCAGGGCGTCCAATCTAGCAATCCACTTGCCATCCTTGTCCGCCTCGGCCGTCTTTTCCTGCTGTGCGAACTTGACCGTGACCTTCGTGCCCGGCTTGGCAGTTCCCCATACCGGCACCGGCATCTCGCGCTGGAGCACCATGTGGTCGCTGAAGAGCTTGCTCACCAGCGGCTTGTCCT
This sequence comes from Akkermansiaceae bacterium, assembly GCA_903827375.1. Taxonomy (GTDB): domain Bacteria; phylum Verrucomicrobiota; class Verrucomicrobiia; order Verrucomicrobiales; family Akkermansiaceae; genus Luteolibacter. The sequence goes on along the minus strand of CAIKHZ010000276.1, from coordinate 786 downwards.
GCCCCAGACACACGGCGCTTAATGTTGCCATTACCAACGCGACCATCCCGCATAACTTTGTGTTCTTCACATTCATGTTTCCTACTTTTTTTGAACTGGAACAATCTCAACTTGGTGGGCTTGCATCACCAACGCTTTCCGGATGGCCTCAAACTTCTTGTTCATCTCTTGCATGCGCTCCTTGAAGACCGCCTCGCGTTTGGCTTCGACCGCTTCAGGTGTGATGCCCATGAACTCGGGAACTCCTCCCGCTTGGACCACACCGCCGAATATCTTGTCGCGAAAATAGCCGTTCTTGGCACTGATGGCCGCCCAGACGGCCTTGACCTGGTCGGCAATCGGACCCGCTGCCAGGACTGCGGCGGCCAGATTGACCCCGGCACTTAACTCATCGTTAGAGCAGTCCGCGACTTTCACGCCTGCCAGGCGGATTTCGTAGCGGCCCGCCTTGAGGCCGGATACCTTTAGTCGATAGTCGTTGAGCTCTTCAAGGATCGGCAGCCACTTCAGGATGTTTTTGGCATCGCCCTCGGGAAAGAACGGCAGGGCGTTGTCCTTCTGCTGGAAAGTGATTTTTCCATCGGCATCAACCTTCAGTCCCTCGATCGTACAGTTTTTCTTCTCAACGACTTTGCCGGATACCGCGTTGATTTCAACTGCGGCAACGAAAGGTGGAAAACTCATGCCTTTCAGAATCGTCGCAGCCATCAGCGTCTGTCCGGCCTGGCCGGGATGGACCTGGTCGCCACCGCCGACGCGCACAGTGGGCATGGTCGGGCGGGCCTT
>CAIKHZ010000275.1 GCA_903827375.1 Akkermansiaceae bacterium | reverse complement strand
TTAGGTTCAATTCTGCTAATTATACTCGTTCTTATGGTGCTCGGTGCACTGCCGTCTTGGCCGCACAGCCGGAACTGGGGATATGCCCCGAGCGGCGGACTGGGCTTCATTCTGATCATCCTGCTGGTCCTGTTCTTGCTCGGCAGGATTTGAGACGGAGGCTGTGCTTCGGCTATGGGGTGAACACCCCATAGCGCTTCGGAAAGGTGTGCATACTGTTATGCCTTATGATAACTATCGTAGGAAGGAATGAAAACATGTCTGTCCGTTTGTTTGTGATGCCATTGGCTCCATTATTCAATACTGTTAGTCGGCGGCGTGCAACTTGGCCACATCAACCCAGCATCACGACGATGGGGTGAAGAGGGAGGGTTTTACAATTTTACTCGCTCCAACACCAGCACCCAGTCCTGAGGCGACGGCAGTGGCGGCGCTTTGTACTTGCCGGCAGTGGCAACCCTCCCCACATCGTGTTTCTTGCCGTTACATGGATTGAAATAGAAAGCGTGATAAGGCACGTCGTGTTCGAGTCCTTTCACTAGGGGACTGTTCCAATCGTAAATGTCGCGTTTGGGCTGGTAGATGAACCTCACTTCGCCGACGATCCCTGCCGCAAAAGAACCCGCTTCAACCCATTCCGGATGCGGCTCGAATCGCCACCATGGATAGTTCTCAAGCAGTTTTTTGCCGAGTCCCAGTTGCGTCGAGCCCAAATAGTTCATCCCCTCCGACCAAGTCGTCCAGTCCCAGACAGGGAATTCTCCGGGATCTCCCTCCACGCTCGCATTCCAGACTCCCGCCGCGCCGTACGTGTGGCCTGCCGCACCGCTGAGCATGCATCCCCAAAACATGTAACGCTGAGCAGCCCCTAAGGCGGTTTGCATGTGGCCTTCATAGCAGCACTCGCCATTCAGGACGGGCATGCCCGGCGTTCTGGAACGGGCAGCCATCAAGCTTGAAACGGCTTGACCCGCGCTCCCATCGCCATGTGGCGTTTGGAGCATGTCAAAATTCAGCACGGTTGCGTCGGTGACGGCCTGACGACCGGTCCTGCCACTGGGAGGATGCATCGTCGCCGGATGGTGATACGGGTCGATGTCGCGGACATACCGCGCAAATTCGGTCCATTGCGGGCCGGCGGCCTCGCCACCGATAATCCAGACAACAGGATAGGCGCCATACCGCGCAATCAGGTTCCGCCAATGCCTCTTGAATCCCGCTTCTCCAATCAAGTGCCCATAGTCGAGATTTTCATTGGGCCACCCCGTACCGTCAAAGTTCTTGATAGCTTCCTTATACGAATGCCACCCACCGACGATCGCCGGGACCATGCCTGCATCCACAAGCCGCTGAATGCGACGATCAGCGTAAGTGAAGTAGGCAGGATTGACCACGCTGAAATCCTTCGTTTCGTAGGGCTTTCCGGCTTCGTTCTCCCACAGTGTGTCGAACGCCCCTTCATCGGGATACGGCCCGCATACGATCTGAATGACACTAAAGCCCTTGCCCTTGCGGTCGGCCGTCAGTTTCTGAAAGCCTTCCCAGGTCATTCGTTTGCAGAGGCATTTCCACCAGGTATCAGCGAGCCAGAAGAACGGTGTCCCATCACCATGTTCAAAATGCCGCTGGTCCTTCGCCACACGGATGAAGCCGTGGTGGTACAAGGGGTTGTTGCTCGTGGAGGCGACGACCTCGATCTTCCCTTCGATGGCGTGGAGTTTCTGGTTGGTTCGATCGGAGCATTCGGTCCGCCAAACGAACTGGCCTAACTCAGGCGAAGCGTAGCGGAAACACCAACGGTTCCCGCCGGCCCAGAACGCCGGTATCCGGAATGGCGCTCTATCCGGCTGCGTGACGATGGCGTCGAGTTCTACCTCCATGAAAGGATTCTGGTAGGTCTTCTCGGAAACCAGCGAGATTTCAACAACCCGATTCGCCTCGACCTTTTGTGACGCCGCGACTCCGCCGATGGGCGGGAGCCCCTTGTCGGTATCGGCAGCATGGACCGTGGTCAGAAGGACCCATACCAGAGCGGTCATGCCTATGAGAATGCGTCTGATCGCACCGACTGCCAAGAAATCACTTGGGTGGTGAAGATCGCTGCAAGAGCGGCTGGCCTGACCGGAGGGCGGAAAAAAAAGGGGGTGCGTGGGAAAAGGGGCCAAAAGGCCGGGAATCCGGCGCCCCGAGTCAAGCGCAATGCTCCAAACGGCGGATTTGGGCAAGCGACAGGGGGTTTCGGGCGGATTCATAGTTAGGCTCTACACCCGTGAGAATAGGCATCCGGTCCGCTTTGCCAACGGATTTTGTGGAAAAATTCTTGCGGCGGTTTTTATGGTTTATGAGGGACGCCTTCCCGGTCAGGCGTATTCCAAGACGAGGGTGCGGCCACCCGCAATTCGATGCTCCGCTGCATCAAGGGGCTTTTCTCGTTTGCCCGCAGCCAGAACTACCTGCCCGAGGAGAGGGCGACGGCCACCGATCATGTCAGGGTCATCCGCGTGAAAGGCGGCGACGTGAGCGTCTTCACTCCCAAGGAAATGGCGAAAACCAACGGCTTACAAGCGGAAATTCGCACCCAGCACGAACCCGGCGATCTCGTTGTGCTGGTGGATACCGCCCATGCCGTCATCCTCGTGCTTGCTGAAGTTCTCCTCAAAGGTCGCCCAGCGCAGACCCAGTGACGGTGAAAGAGACCAGTCAGGAGACGGCTTGAAATTCCTGCCCACGGTCCAGTCGACGTACGATGACTCCAAATTGAATCGCTCGTCAAACAAAGCATTTCCTCCCAAATCGTTGGAGAACGCCTCGAATGTTTCAGAGCTGCCTCCGGGGTGGTAGCCAAAATATGAGGCCTTGGTAAACCAGCCATCCTTGAATTGATAGCCAAGAGCGGCGCGCCCACCGAAGTCGAAGTCCTCATCGGTAAATGAATTGTTGCCCTGAAAGGTGCGAAGGAACAGGACCTCAAGGTCAAGTGTCCAGCCTTGGCCGGAACCATCTTGGGGTGAATTGGCCGGTGGTGTAGGGGCAGCGGTGCCGGCCAGCAGCGGGCAAGCGGTCAATAGCAGAGGCAACAGGGATTTTTTCATGCGCGTGGTTTTGTATGGATTGATTGGTTTTGATTCATGGTCTCTTTGAGGCGAGCGATCCCGCGCACTGTGGTTCATCTTCAGAGGGACGGAAAACCCTTAAACAAAATCCATTTATTCCGGATTACCAATTTTTTTTCTGTTTCTAGACATGATTCCGGGAGGCGTGGTCATGATCGAGATTCGCAAATATCGCCAATCGCGCCATTGGGCCGTGTACTGAATGAACGGCTGAACTACGCCATGCGAGCCACCACGGCCGACACGATCACGGGCACGCTGGCCGCCAGCCACCTCACCGGCACGCTCAATCCCGGCCTCCTCGCGTCCGGCAGCATTGCCGCGACGCTAACCTTTTCAGGAGCTGGGGTGCCGTTTGCCATCAGCAATGCCTCCTCCCCGGTCGTCACGAATCTCAACGCGGACAAGCTCGACGGGCTGGACTCCACCTCGTTTCTCCGCATCACCGGTGGCAGCCTCACTGGCTCGCTCGACGTGCAGGACCCGACCACGCTCAACTTTGGCAATGTCACCCGCCAAATGCTCAATCTCTACAACACTGACTATGGGATCGGGGTCCAAACCGGCACCCTCTACCAGCGGTCTGGCAGCGACTTTTCCTGGTTCAAGGGAGGCACGCATGACGACAACGCCAATGCCCCCGGCAGCGGCGGCATCGAAAACATGCGGCTCGGCAGCACGGGGTCGCTGTATCTGTTGGGGCACAAGGCTGGCGTGAACGTGCAGAACCGAACGACCGCCGGCAAACAATGGGCGACCTATGCCTACGATGGCGCTACTGGCGACACCTATCGCATTTGGAGCAACCTGGCCGGGGATCTCCTCACGCTTGACGAATCCGGCGCACTCACCACCACCGGAAAAATCACGGCCCCGGCGGTTTCAGCCTCCACTTACAGCCTTGTGTGCCAAGGCAGACTGTTCCTGCGTCATCACGATCTGCTTTACTGTTACGACATCCGCCGGTAGGCACACAGGTCCGAATCTCTATACGATGGGATACCATGTCGGCGCTGACACGGTTTTATGCCTGGACGTCGAAACCGGCAGGGGAATCTAACGATATTCCTATCCCTCCCCGGCGGGCACCTAGCGGAGCGCTGGCCGTGGTGCCATGTGCCAGCCCCCCTCAAGAACAGCGGTGGAAGTGTCAGACGGCAGGAACTGTTCTGAGTCGAATCATTTTGGGAGTGGAACTGTTATTTCACGTCAGACATGACATCTAACATCCGTACGGTCGTGTCATCGTTCGCCGCCAGGTAGCGCTCGTCCGGGCTGAACACCACCGACGTCACATCCCGGTTAAACTCAGTCTTGAAAATCTCCTTGCCCGTCGCCACCTCGAAGACACGCACAATCTTGTTGCGGGCCGCCACCAGATAGCGGCCATCGGGACTAAATGCCAGCGGACCCCTCCCGGCAATTTCACCCACCTCAACACTGCCGACTTTCCTGCCCATTGCCGTCTCGAATATTTGCACGGACTTGCCGACCTCCACCGCCAGATAGCGGCCATCCCGACTGAAACCCACCGGGTCTGTCATGTGATGTTCGAATTTGAGCCTACGGAGTTCCTTGGCAGTCGCCGACTCGAGCAACAGCACTTCGGCAAGGAAACGAGATCGCCCAACCGACACCGCGAGGTAGCGGGCATCGGGACTGAACACCAACGAACCCCGAAAAATGATGGACTCCGTTTCGTTTTCGAGGCTGGCCATGCCGACTTCCTTGCCGCTAGCTACTTCGAAGAGACGAACGGTGTTGTCTTCGCTTGCATTCGCTTGATAGCGGCCATCGGAACTAACACATCCCATATCTACCGACCAGTGGTCCTTTTTCCTGCTCACTTGCTTGCCGGTCCCAGCGTCGATCACGAGAGTGGTCGAGGCTTGGCCGTCAAACCACCGCGCGACATAGTTGGGTCCTGAGGTAAAAACCACGTCCGTGACCGTGCCGCCATGATTGGGCCGAGGGCTACCCTTCCCAATCTGTCTCCTCTCATTCCAAGCTATGTCGGCGAAAAGTTCTTTCGCCTTGCTGATCTCTCTGCCCGTGGCCGTCTCGATCACCCGCACGGTCGCATCATCCCCTGCCGCGGCGCAGTAGCGGCTATCGGTACTGAAAGCGATGCTGGTGGCAGCCGCATTAATCCGGGTCCGGGCGACCTCCTTGCCCGTCTTCGTCGCGATCACCCAAAGGTCCTTTCCGCCGCTCCCCACCCCAAGGTAGCGGCCATCCCGACTGAAAGCGATGCGATTGACAGCGTCTCCATGAGACACTGTGAAACTTTTCCGCCAGGCCGGAGCGTTGATCCCGTCCGCATCGGCCGCAGGCGCACCAGACATGGCGGCACTGCTCACTGCTAGCCCAAGCAGCAGGCACTGCACGGCCAGCACTTTGCGGCGAAGTCGTTGGCTGGCCGGTCGTTGTGGGCGTGAAGCTTGCGAACGATGGACGGTAATTATAGTTGTTTTCATAGTGAATATTTCTTCTCAAGACCCTATATTTCCCGCATCTCATGCCAACCAAAATCGTCGTAATCTATTGGATTTATACAAACCGATATCTCGCTCTCAAATAGGCCAAATTTAGCGTAGAAGGTAGGTCCATCTCGGATAAATCTCCCTACTGGTCCACTCTCAGTCGCGCGAAGATTCCTCTTCCTCCAAGTTCGCATCAGCAATCACCCCCACCGACGACCTCCTGCCTCACCACCTC
>CAIKHZ010000274.1 GCA_903827375.1 Akkermansiaceae bacterium | reverse complement strand
GTGACAAGCGGGTGACAAGCGGGTGACAAGCGGGTGACAAGCGGGTGACAAGCGGGTGACAAGCGGGTGACAAGCGGGTGACAAGCGGGTGAGGACGGCGATGCCGGCTGGGTCGTGGCTACGGCGACGGGGTCCACCGACTATTCGCTCTCGACCGGTGGCCCGCTCATTGAACCGGCGGCGGCGGTGTTTGTGATCACGCCCATAACACCGCATCATCCTAGCATCACCCGTCATCACCGGATCCGCGGCTGGGGCAAAGGCGGCAGAATATCTTCCGCCCGATCCTTCTTGCGCCGCCCCACCTCCTTGCGCCAGGCGGGCATCGGGTCGGGATCGGTTTCCAAATTCGCACCTTTAAGTTCCGGCAGCGGAAGACTGGTGTTTTGGCACTTCACCAGCAGGTCACGGAAGACGATGCGCTCCTGCCGCATGAAACCGCGCCAATCCACTCCCTTGATCAACGCGGTTCCCGCCTCGGTTTCGCCAACGAGGACCCGGACGGTACCTTCGAGCGCTGTGAGCATCATCGGTTTCACGCTCTTGCTTCCGTACAACTTCGGCAGGCGGTCCAGAGCATCGGAAAATCGACCGTCCATCATCTCGGCTAACATCAAGGTGGATTGAAACAACGGATGGTTTTCCCGTTCGACCAGTTTCCCCATCGCCATGACGATCTGGCCGGGTGTCTGGTGCCCATGGATCAGGCTGAAGTAACAGGCATTGTTCTGCACCTCGGCGTCCGATGGTTCCAAGCGCTGCATGACCAGAAACATTTCCAGCAAATCCTCCGAGCGCCCCTTGGCGGCCAGCGATGCGTAAATCGGAACCAGGTCGCCGTAGAGTGGCAACGGGCCCCATCCCAGACGGAAGGCCGCCACCCAGGCGTTTTCAGAGGCGGGCCTGGCATGGCAATCCTCGGCGGTACGGGCGATTTCAATAAAGCGGTTGCGAGTGGTATCGAAGGACGCACAGTTCATGGCCCGGGTCCAAGCGGCACCGGCGGCAACCGTGTCGCCGCGCAGCATCGCAAACTTGGCCTGCACGATCTCGAAATCCACCGGGTCAACCCCGGCCGGAGCCATGTGAAGCGCTCCCTCGAGTGCCAATTCCTGCTTCAAGTCCAACAACGCGTTGAGGCGGACAAGGTAGGCAGCCGGGCTGGACATCGCGGGTACTTCCAAGACCTTGGCAGCCATTTTCGCCTGCCCATGGCGGATCAACCATGCACCGAGCGGTCCGGGGTCGGTTGTTAGAAAATGCTTGGTAGCCATCTGATAGCAACGATCCGCTGCCTCCGGTTCTGCTATGAGCGCCGGATCGAGCCCGAGAAGGCGCTGGCTGGCGCTTGCCTTGGGTTGTTGCTGGAGCCACGACGGCAGGTCGGGCAGCGGCGCGCCTGGCGCAAGTCCACCGGGAACGGCTCCCAGCAACGTCAGGGCGGCCAGGGCTTCGTCGCTGGCATTTGCGGCCACCAATCCCGCGAATATCTGGCGGGCTTCCGCAAGGCGCCGGGCATCCGGGCGGCAGCACAAAACGCGCAGCAACTCGAGCCGGACCTCGGGTCCGTCACCCGGCTTCGCCACCTCGCGCAAACCCATTTCCGCATATTCGAGCTCGCCGCGTTGGATGAGCAAGGGAGTGATGGCGGCGCGAAACGCTGCCTGCCTGCTCAGTCCCTTGGGCAAACCGGCAACGAGTCCCAACGCCGCGGCCTGCGGCGCTTGGGCTACGATAACCCGGAGGGATTCCAACTGGTTTTCGCGCGTGGCTCTGGGGTCGGTCAGGACGTGGATGGCTGCCGTGTAGGCACGGGGTTCACCCAGCCGGACAATCGAACGGGCCCAGATGCGGTAAGCATCGAAGCTGTCCGGACGGACTAACAGAACACTGCGGGCCTTGTCACGGGCCGCGACCCAGTCGCCATCGCGGGCAGCCACCTTTGCCGCCTCGAGGCTCCGGTCGGCACGGTATCCGCGAAAGGCACGATACGCGGGCCTGGCCGAAAATCCGAGCGCGATGAGAAGTGCCAACAGGCATGCCTTAATCACCCCCTGCCTGACGTCAAAATCTTCCCACACCCTCGAAAAATAACCGGGAATACTCATGGCCACCCCAAAAATAGACTCCCGAATCACAAATTCAAGTGCGGCGTCGAAATATGCCCCGACGCCTACAATCTATTCCAACGAGAAATAATATTCTTTTATTTTTCCCCCTTGCCAGCACCTGCGAATGGGGGTAGAGAAACCGCGCGAACCCATTTTGCATAGAAATGGACAGGCATCTGAAAACCAAACCAACAAACCAACACCTCGATGAAAGTCAAACTGGCCATTCTTTTTTTCGGCACGGCCTCACTTTTCTGCGGTAACGCGCAAGCGGGGTTTGCTTTCAATTACGACGTGAACATGTACGCACCTGTCTCAGGTGAGCCGAACGAGGATCCCGTCGGGGGCATTTGGTACACGTATTTGGCGGCCACCGGAACGACTAACCCGATCTTGGGTAACGGTCTCATCATGTGTTCGGGCGATTCGAGGGCTGTTGGCATCCAGGCCTGGCAAGGACCTTATGCGGCCGTGGACTTCCTCTCGACGCCCCCCGAGATGATCACGAGCGATCCGGGAACTTACACCCCCGGGGTTATTACCTCGCGTGATAGCAACGTAAAGGCGAAGACGGCCTATTTGGTTGACCAAATGTACAGCACATTGGTGGGCACCCCCCTTGAGATTGAATGCCACGCCGACGCACTTACCGCCGCGGTGCAGAAAATTTGGTCGGGCTTGTCATATACATATAACGTGACAGGAGATGATACAGGTGAGGCAACTCTTAGGGACGGCTACTACGATAGCTATATAGCCTCAGTTGCAGGCGTGACTGCGGCGAACTACACGTCGTCAAAGGCGGTTTGGCTGGTAGGTAGTAGAAAGCAAGTTCTCTTTGCCGAATTTTCCGATTTCACCCCGATCCCCGAGCCCTCCAGCAACGTTGGACTGATGGCGCTGGTGTCGTTGGGTCTCTTCATCCGGCAGCGGCGCGTGTGAGGAAAAGCGCCCCGGGCTGTCAGTCTAGAATCCAACAAGGTTCGAGACCGGCCGTGGAGGGAACGCTCCTCCGATGGCTGAAGGATGAAGCGTGCTTGGAAACGCCCCCACACCGGGCAAGCTCGCTTCGGCCTTCAAGAATCAGAGCTCACAACGATATCCACGGAATTCACCTCGTTGGGGATTAATTTCTAAAATTTCCGATTTGCAGTTGCGGTGCTTGACTCCCGCGCTTAGAAACCTTCCCGAGAATTGTAATTACAAAGTGCTGCGAAATTTTTCCTTCAAACCCGTAGTTGTCATGAAAACCCAATTTATTGATTCACGTCCCCGGGGATTTGCCCTGGTCATTACACTTGCGTTGATGGTCCTGCTGACGCTTCTGGTCGTCGGTTTGCTGGGATTATCGAGCATTTCCCTGCGCGACGCCAGCCACAGCGAGGCGATGGCGACCGCGCGCAACAATGCGCGGCTGGCGATGATGCTGGCCATCGGCGAGCTCCAGAAGTCACTGGGGCCGGACAAGGCGGTGACGGCGCCGTCTGAGATTTTAGCGAGTCATCCGGCCAAACCCAACACGGTTGGCGTCTGGGATTCGTGGGATTTCAACCCAAATAGCAGCAGTTTGGACTACACCGGGGAGAAAACCACCCGCTTCCGCCGCTGGCTCGTCTCCAGCGCGGACCCCGCAGCGGCCACCTCACGCAATTTCGGAGCTGCGGAGTGGACCGGTGACACCATCGAATTGGTTGGCGACGGCTCGCTGGGGGACCACGCCGAGGCCGCCGCCAAAGTGGTCGCAGGCAAGGTGCCCATCACCCGCGCCGGCAAATCCCAAGGTGGCCTGGCGTGGCATGTCGCCGACGAAAGCGCGAAAGCCCGCATCAATCTGTACCGCGATCCGGGCCTCAACACCACCCTGGCCCAGCAACGAGCCCTGCTCGCCGGCCATCGGCCAGACCCCTCCGTCATCAAGTCAGCCACCAGTGGCCAACTCTCATTCCTGCCCAAGGACGACACTCCGGCGCACTTCACCGCCGCCGGTGCCAGCATCCCGAAAATCACCGACCTGGACCAGGTCAATCTGCTGGCCGACGCCAAGGGCAAAATCAAAGCCTTCCGCAACGACGTGACGCCCTATTCACTGGGACTGATGACGGATGTGCGCAACGGCGGACTCAAACAGGACCTCTCCAGCGTCTTCGAAATGAACGCCAGCCTGCCCAACGCCTTCGCCAATAAAAAACTCTATCAATCAACCCACGGCATCACCGGTGTCTCCGACCCCTATTGGAGCACCTTGTCTGGCTACTACAATGCGTTCCGGAGCATCACCAACCCCGAGACCAATCCAACCTTCAGCCAAGCCCCCTCACAACCCGTCACCCTCACCAATTTCGCGGCACCCACCCATTTTTCAGCCGGACCGGTCATTGCCAAGGTCGAAATGCTATTCAGTTTCGTGACTCGCGACACCCACGGTTGCTGGATCTCCGCCTTCAAGTCCGTCGATCCGCAGCTCATTTGCGAAGGCCACCTCATATACACCCCGCTGATTACGCTCCACAACCCCTACAACATCAGCATTTCATTCGATAGCATGGAGGTGACGTTCCGCAATGTGCCGGCCGCCTTCAAATTCTATGTCAACGGCGTGGCCCAAACTCCTGGCCTTCTGCCGGTGTCCGAAATGTACGTCAATAACTCCGCCCTAACCGGCAAGTCCTTTGACCTCAAGATCGCCAACTGGGGCGCTCCCAACGCCTCCTCACCTACGGGGTCCATCACGATGAAACCCGGCCAGACGCTGGTGTGCGGACCTTATCTGGACCCGGCCGCCTGCTTCAATGATGACCGCGGGACGCCATTCTTCGACTACGACAACAACACCACCGGCTACACCATGGTCAATGGCCAACCCTCCATCGCGGCAATCAAGGCCAAGCCTGGGTTTAACGGCCGGGCCTTCGGCTTCGATATCGACTGGATCGCCCCGCCCAATAACCCCTCGAACCAAGGCAATTGGGGAATGCTTTCCCTGAAACCGACCGACACTCTCCACATGGAGTATGGAATCAGGCAGCCGACGTACGGGGTGAACACCACCTTCGATGTGACCGCAAAACTCACCTCCAATAACAAAACATTGGATTACGGGGGCCTGAATTTTCAATACCAAGATGGGGCTACACTTGGAAAACTTTTCCCCAAGACCTACCGTTATCCGAGCAGTGGCGAGTTCAATGTGAAGGATGCCTATGTATCCAACTCGACGCCCCTGGCCAGCCACGCCCTAGTGAAAACCGTGGCAGTTTTCTCCGCCTACGCCCGCACCACCAACGGCGGTGTCTATGAGACGGGCAAGCGCACTGAGACGGCCGGCAGCCTCAATGAACTCAAGGACGGGCGTTTGGCTGGCAAGCCCTTCCTGTTTAACAATCCCGCCCGCACCGTCGTCAGCGTGGATTTAAGAAAGGAAAAACCCGGTGCTCACTCCCACGAACTCAACTTTCAAGAATTCATGAGTGCCGGTGCCTTCGAGGATTATTTCACCTTGGACTCCACCAACCGCACGCCTTACCTCACCGGCAATACCACCAGTCACGGCCTCAAGTCCGGCAGTTATCTCGAGTTGCCCGTCGGCCCGCTGCAAACCATCGCCGATTTCCGCCGCTCCAATGCCCTGACGTCCTTCTTCCTGCCCAACTTCGTCCAGCCCGTCGCCAACTCCATGGTCTCGCCCTTGATGTCCACCGACAAGGTCAGCCAAATCGATGCCAATGTGGCCACCTACGCCATGCTCGACCATTCGGTACTGGCCAACCACGCGCTTTATGACCGGTTTTACTTTTCGACGTTCGCCACGAGCGGCAAAGCCAATCCCGACACGGTGTTCAGTGAATTCATGTCGGGCAAACGAGCATTGGCTGCGCAAGCGTTTCAGCCCTATCTGCCTCACGGCAAAACCGCCGAAGAAGCGAAAACGGAACTCTTCGCCGGTGGCCAACCAAGAGATACCGCCTATCAAATGGCGGCGGAATACCAAATGCTCCGCGGCCCGTTCAATGTCAATTCCATGAGCGTGCAAGCTTGGAAAGCCATGCTCTCCACTCTCAATAAAGGCCAGTTAGTGACCCTGTGGGCCAAGAGCGGCGTGCTCGAAAACAAAGCCGCCACCGGTATCCCCATCCCCGGCATGTCGCTGCTCAATGGCGGGGGCTCGAATTCCAAGATCGATAGCAAAAAAATTGATGACACGAGGACGAACGAATGGAACGGCTGCCATGAACTGAGCGAAAGCCAAATCGAACAACTCGCCTCCAGCATCGTCGAGCAAGTGCGGCTGCGCGGACCGTTCCTGTCCCTCTCCGAATTTGTCAACCGCCGGATCGGCACGGAAAGCGAGTTAACCCGCAGCGGCGCGCTGGAAGCTGCCATCGCCAAGTCCAAGGTCAATGACACGGTGTTTGTTTCGCAGATTCCCATCAGCGTGGCAGACGTCACCAACGCCACCCTTTACAACTACAAAACACCGATGTCGGCCGCCGGTAATCCGGCAGCCGGTGCCCCAGGATGGATCGGCCAAGGCGACGTGATGCGCTTGCTGGAACCGGCCGCCACCGTCCGGGGAGACACCTTTGTCATCCGCGTTTGCGGCGAGGCCTGTGATACCAAAGGCGTGGTCACCGCCCGTGCCTATGCCGAAGCGGTGGTGCAGCGCATGCCAGAATATGTGAATCCAGTTGACCGGCCCTCACTCAATGTTTACACGGACGCGAAGGCGGCCCCGGCTAACCGGAGTTTTGGACGGCGCATCAATGTGGTGTCGTTCCGTTGGCTGGCCAGCCATGAAGTTTAATCCTTATGCTTATCAAACTATCCCTCTGGCTTATTACGGTCCTGTTTCTGCCCGTGGCAGGCCATGCCCAACAACATCAAGCCGCCGCTCCGCTCCAGATCCGTGCCGTGCTTCACGACCCGGTTCACCCCGTTGCAGAGCTCTATCTGGCCGATCAAGCCGGTGCCGTAGTCAAATTAAAATTGGTTCCTGAAGGACTCTCTGCAGCCCAAACCACCATGCCGGTCAATGGCTCGCTGGTGCTCTATAACACCGATACAGTCGATCTAAAAAATCCCGCAGCCAGCTTGGCAGCCAGCGTCAGTGTTCCGCCTAACACCAAGCGGGCCATCGTGGTGGTCATTCCGGGTCCCGCCGGGACCAAGCCGGCCTATCGGATGGTGCTGATCAACGACGCCCCAGCGGCCTTCCCCAAGGGCGAGTCGCGGGTGCTCAGCCTGTTGCCGGTGGACACAGCAATCAAGGCCGGCGAACACAACCTCCCGGTTCCAGCTGGCAAAATCGTCCACGTCCCCCCGGTCAAAAAGGTGAACGAATTCAACCTAGCACAGACGAATTTCTACTACAAAGAGGGAGGGGCTTGGGTGCCGTTTACCGAACGTCAACTCCAGTACCTCGATGAGTTTCGCCGGATCTTCATCGTCCACGCGACGCCGGGGGCCACCCAGCCGTCGGTGACCACTGTGATCGACACGACTCCCAGCTCCGTGCCACGCTGAGCAACAGCGCAGGAAAATTTTCTCGAGCAAAGGCGTCAAGGCGTCAAGGAAGATGGGATTCATGGCAAATTCATTCTTGATCCCTGAGGTGTGTGAAATTGGCACGGCATCTGCTAATTGGTAAAACTGAATTTGGCGGTCTTGATGTGATCGGTTGGGTCTTCGGGTGAAGACTTTATTCCTCCCGATGACAGGCCGGCGGTTCAATTTGAAAGCATTACCAAGCAGAACCTATGCGAATACATATAAGAAAGCTGGCGCTCCTTGCCATGGCAGGGGCGTTCTATCTGACCGCCGGGGGAAGCACTGTTCGAGCGGATCATACCGACCCGGCAGCAGCTCCTCCCGCCACTGAAGCCACACCCACCGCGGCTCCTGCGGCGGCTCCGGCACCCACCGACAAAGCCGCCGCAACCGCAACGTCTCCACCCGCAGCAGCCGACGCTGCGGCCCCGGCCGCAACGCCTCCACCTGCACCACCGGACTCCGTGGGTTACCCCCCGGGAGCCAACGCAGGCACGGTCACAGATCTGGCCTGGCCGGTTCCAGCGGACGCCTCCAGCGTCAATCCGGATGGCAAGAACAAGGTGACCACCGATGAGTTAATTCAGAACGTTGCACACAACAAGATATCTATCAATCTTGTGTGGACCCTCATCACTGGCTTCTTGGTGATGTTCATGCAGGCGGGCTTTGCACTGGTTGAAACCGGCCTGACCCGAGCCAAGAACGCGGCCCATGTGATGGCGACCAACTTTATGATTTACGGCCTTGGCATGCTTGGGTTTTGGATTTGCGGATTCGCCTTCATGTTTGGCAACTATGCCAACGGCCCGGTACCCATCGGCTGGCAGCCGTCACTTGGCCAAGGTCTGATGCTGCTCAATCAAGGGTGGACGGTCACCATCGCAGGGCATCCGTTCGGATTGTTGGGTCTGAAGGGATTCTTCCTCAATCCGTCGGTGTTTGACACCGCTGTTTTTTGCCTCTTTCTGTTCCAAATGGTGTTCATGGATACCACGGCCACCATTCCCACTGGCGGGATGGCCGAGCGCTGGAACTTCAAACATTTCGTCGTCTATGGCTTCTGGATCGGCATGCTGCCTTATGCCATTTACGGCAACTGGGTCTGGGGCGGAGGCTGGCTTGCACAGCTCGGCCAGAACTTTGCCTTGGGTCATGGCGCGGTGGACTTTGCCGGCTCCGGCGTAGTCCATCTGTGCGGCGGCGTCATCTGTCTGGCCGGAGCCTGGACAATCGGCCCGCGCCTCGGCAAATACGACAAAAATGGCAAGCCTCGCGCCATGCCCGGTCACGACGTGCCGATGGTCATGTTAGGCACCTTCATTCTGGCCTTCGGCTGGTTCGGTTTCAACCCGGGTTCCACATTGGCCGGCACAGACGGACGCATCGCCATTGTTGCAGTCAACACCATGCTGGCTGGCGCTGCCGCCTCAGTCGGCACACTCATCACCATGTATCGGGTTAACGGCAAGCCTGATCCGACGATGTTGTGCAACGGACTGCTCGCCGGCTTGGTGGCCATCACCGCCCCCTGTGCATTTGTTAATCCGTTGGGTGCTGTGATCATCGGCTTCATTGCCGGGGTGATCGTGGTGTTCTCAGTGTTTTTCTGGGAGAAGCGCGGAATTGACGACTGCGTGGGAGCCATCTCGGTGCATGGCGTCAACGGTCTGTGGGGCGTTCTGAGTGTGGGCATCTTTGCCAATGGGTCCTATGGAGCTGGTTGGGGCGGTGTCCACAAGCTCTTCAAGGATGGCGCATGGACCATCATCAACAATGATTCGGCTCCCGCCACCCTCAAGCAATTCGCCGAGTTGACCGGCACCGGTCCGACCGGCGGATGGACAGACGTGGGCGTAACCGGCATCTTGGGCCAGTTGTTTGGCGCGCCTGCCGGCGATGCCACGCAGCTCGTGGCGCAGGTGATCAACGCGCTGGTGTGCATCGTGTTTGTCTTTGCCTTCTCGATGCTGTTCTTCAAGATCTCCAACATATTTGTACCGATCCGCTCGAAGCGCGAGGACGAAATTGAAGGTCTCGACGTGCCGGAAATGGGTGTTGAAGCCTATCCCGACTTCCCCACCACAGACAAAACATCACCTGCCGTCCACTGACACCCCATCAAAGCCGGCTCCGTCATGCAATCCGGAGCCGGACAATCAAACTAACCAATTATAGAAACAGATATGAAAAAAATTGAAGCCACAATCAAGCCGTTCAAACTGGAAGAAGTCAAGAACGCGCTCATCGAACTCGGCATTGAAGGAATGACCGTCACGGAGGTAAAGGGGTTTGGCAGACAGAAGGGCCAGACCGAGATCTATCGTGGAAGTGAATACACGGTGGACTTCCTGCCCAAGGTGAAAATCGAGGTCGTTGTTGCTGATGGCTTGCTGGACGTCGCCGTGGAAGCGGTGGTCAAGGCTGCCAAGACAGGCAAGATAGGCGACGGCAAAGTGTTTGTATCGGCAGTGGAAGCGACGATTCGCATCCGCACCGGAGAAACCGGCGAACAGGCCGTCTGAAATCGTCAATCAACCAACCATAAACCGGCGGCGGGGCCGTGTGCCCCGCCGCCTTTTCTCACAAATATAATACATGAATACCGCCGTCATTGTCCTTTCCGGCATATCTTTCCTAACGCTTCTCCTGGGCCTGTGCGCATGGCGCCTTACCAGCAGCAAGCCTCTGATTCTCAATGCAGCCTTTGCAAGTGCGGCCTTTCTTATAAGTGCTTATGGCATTGCCACCAAACAGCCGGGGCCATTGGTCTTCATCATGCCATTTCTTGTCACCATGCTGTTAGCCGGACGTGCCATGGGCATTTACTGGCGCGGCTATATGAAGGGTGAGCGCGAGTTACTCGCCCCGGGGCACATGATAGGCGGCGCGGCCGCAATCGGCCTGCTCGGCTCCTGTGTGGCGTTCATGAGCCTCTAGCCGACTGGAGTCTCGTTGAAGACCAGAATTTGTGGTCAATGAGTCAAGTACCATCATGTCTGCTATTGGCCGAGATGATACCGGATCCCCATCCGGCGATGGTGTTGCCGTTTTGCGCGATGCTGCTGGCCATCGCCCTGCTGCCGGTTGTTTTCAAGCATCACTGGGACCGCTATAATCATCACATTGCATTGGGGCTTGGCTCTATCAGCGTGGTCTATTATCTCTGCGTGCTTCGGGAACCTCTTCGCATGCTGGCGGTGGCTGGCGAGTACGTCAGCTTCATGGCGTTGGTGGCCTCGCTGTTTGTGGTGACCAGTGGGATTCATATCCGGGTCAAGGGTGGTGAGGCGAAGCCATGGATGAACTGCGCTTATCTGCTGTGCAGCGCCATCCTGGCAAATGTGCTGGGTACCACAGGTGCCTCCATGTTGATGGTGCGGCCGTGGATCCGGATGAATAAGTACCGGTACACTTCGCTGCATACTGTGTTCTTTATCTATATTGTCAGTAACGTCGGCGGTTGCTTGACGCCAGTGGGTGACCCACCCCTCTTTTTGGGATATCTCAAAGGGGTCCCGTTTTGGTGGGTGCTTCAGCATTGCTGGCAGCCGTGGGCAGTGACTTTGGGCCTGCTACTGGCGGTTTTTTATATCCTGGACCGGCGGAATTTCCTCCAGGCACCGCTCGAGGTTAGAGATCAGCAAACCGCAGAACCGGAGGCGTGGAAGTTCTCCGGCTTGAGCAATCTGGGCTACTTGGCCATCATTCTCGGCGCGGTGCTGCTGCCGTCCGGGTGGCGCGAGACGCTGATGGGCCTCGCGGCACTGGCCTCCTATCGATTCACCCCGACCGCTGTGCACCATGCCAACGACTTTACTTTTGCTCCGATCAAGGAGGTTGCCTGGCTGTTCATTGGGATTTTTGCCACGATGGTGCCCGTCCTCGACTATCTGCAATTGCACTCCCGCAGCCTTGGCATCGATACCGAGTTGACGTATTTCTGGCTCACCGGGATGCTATCGGGCGTGCTCGACAATGCGCCGACATATCTGACGTTTGCTGCCGCCGCGTTTGGTCGCTTCGGGTTGCAACTGGACCATCCGGCACAGGTTGCGCGGTTTTTGGCGGAACACGGGAGATATATGGTGGCCATTTCCACCGGGGCGGTCTTCTTTGGTGGCTTAACATATATTGGCAATGGCCCCAATCTTATGGTCAAGGCGATTGCCGAGCACTCCAAAGTCCACACGCCGAATTTCTTTTCTTATGTGTTGCGATTTTCATTGCCCATCTTGATTCCGATCTTTGCCCTCGTGGCACTGCTATTCTTCAGGCACTAGGGGACGAGTGGCTGCGGTGCTGCCTGAAAAGATCCCAGCCCGCTCGTCGGCGGTCAGGCTGCGCCACTCGCCCTCAGCTAGATCGTCGGGCAGGCGCAGGCCGCCGATGGCGATGCGTTTGAGGGCGAGCACGTGGTTACCGGCTGCGGCGAACATGCGACGCACCTGATGGTAGCGGCCCTCGTGCAAGGTGACGAGGGCTTGTTTGGGGCCTTTCGCCTCCAAGCGGGCCGGCAGCAAGGGTTTGCTTTCACTTTTGAGCAGCATTTCGCCGGATGCGAACCATCCGGCTTCGTGGCCGTCGAGTGGCCGGTCCAAGTCCGCCCGATAGACCTTGAGGCAGGCGGACTTCGGATGGATGATTTTGTGCAACAACTGCCCGTCATCGGTTAGGAGAAGGAGCCCAGTGGTGTCTTTGTCGAGTCTTCCCACCGGGCTGAGCAGTGGGTTGCGCAAGGCAAAGCGGGGCGGAAGCAGGTCAAAGATGGTGGCGCCGGGATCATCGGCGCTGCAGGTATAGCCGTCGGGCTTGTGCAGCATCAAGAGCAGGGGAAAGGGCGGATCGAGGGGATCGCCGCGGAAGCGGATGGTGGCATGCGGCGGAAAATCGCCTTCGTCCAAGACATTTCCTTGGTCGTCGGTGATGGCACCGGCGCGGATCAGGCGTTGGACTTCCTTGCGGGATCCGTAGCCGAGGTTGGCGAGAAGTTTGACGAGTTTCATGGATTGAATGGAATCCCCTAGCGACGTTGCGCAAATAGCAATTTGTAGGTTGGGTTGGTGCCGGCGTTGTGCCAGACCAGACCGCTGGCCTCCAACGCGGCTTCATAGGCGAGTTGGCGGTTTGCCACCAGCAATAATTTTCCGCCGGGTTTGAGTGCGGCGGCGGCGGTTTTGAGGAACGCCCGGCCCAGATCCACGTCGGTGGCCTGGCCGGTGTGGAATGGCGGATTCATCACGATGGCGTCGTAGTTGCCCGGCACCCCGGCGCACACATCGTGCCAGTGGAAGTGGAGTTCCTGAGGGTGGCCGGCGAGGTTGGTGCGGGAGCAGTCGAGTGCCCGGGCATCCGCTTCAAACAAGTCGATTCGACCCACCTTCGGGCAGCGCCGCAGCACAGCATCGGATAGAAACCCCCAGCCCGCGCCCAGATCCGCGACGTTGCCCCGCAAGTTTTCCGGCAGGTGGGCGGCGAGCCATGCCGACCCCGGATCGATGTGATCAACGCTAAAAATCCCGGGCTGGACCGTGAAGTGGGTATCAGGAATGACGCGTGGGCGGCCCAGCGCCAGCCACCCGGCGAACTCGTCTTCACGCCATCCGCCATTTTCGATGGCATGAAACGCCCGGCACTTGTGTTTTTGCAGCGAGGCAATTTGGCCACAGGCGTTGCCGAGAGATTTTTCAAAGCGGGCTGCGCCAGCGGTGTTAGGCATGGCGGCGAGCAGGCGGCCTCCCGGTTCCAACAAATCCCGTGCCATCCCGAACCACGCCAACGTCTCATCGCGAGATTTGCCAGGCAGCACCAACACCAGCGGGTAACGCCCGGTCGGCCGGTCCACCCGCTCCAAGCCGGCGCGCTCCCAAGTTGCGGCCAGCGGCTTGAGAGGCTGCCAGCCGCAAACATCCGGCCAAGCGGCGAGTGCCGGATGGGCTTGAGCCCCCAGAAACATGGCTCTAGGAGGCACTGCCAGCGGGTTCTCGCCGGCGAAGGCGAGCATCAGGGTTTCAAGGGCGGCGCTCACGCCTGCAACATACCTCCCCAAGCAAATTTGTGAACCACCGATTCCCGTCAGGGGAGCCCGGGTTCCCTAAAATGGCTTGCGCAGGCCGAGCCAAGCCGCCACTGCCGCAGCGGCCAGACAGAGGATCATGACCACCGGGGCGGGCAATACCTTGCGCTTGGCCAACACCGGGGCGGCCCCAAGGAATAGCCACATCACGAGCTTGATCATCCACCAAAATTGGCCCATCGGCGGCTTTTTGAGCATTGCAAAGCCGATTGCGACAATCAGCAGCAGCGCGATGCCGTGGAGCATCGACGCGCCTTTTTTACCTGTGCTGCCAAGGAGAATGGCACCCAGCGAGCTAAACAAAGTGAATACGCCGAGTAGATGGAGAGTTTTGAGGAGTAAGGGATCCATGATGGTATTGACGGGGCACCGCAGTGTCAGCCCATTTTCCTTTCGCGCAAGCCCGTTTGTTCAACACCTGAGGGCTCTGGCAATCACCGATATACCGTTTTGCCAGATGAATCGGGATTTCTTGATTCTGAAAAACTTTGCGCCTTTGCTCCTTTGCGCGAGAAAACACTTAAATAGGATGAATGGATTGGCAGTGATGCAGCCGTTGTGAAAGGTGCCGGGGTATAAAGATTGCCTCGCGCAAAGGCGCAAAAGAAAAATGGGATGAATGGCAAATGAGCAGATTCTTGATCCCTGAGGGCAATCGCAGCGGAGTGTCTGTGACCGCCGCTGCCAATGAGGGCCTTCGCACAGCGACGCTCACAGAGCGACGCTACAAGGCCGACTTCGCACAGCGCCGCAACAAGACCAAAGATCTTGCAAAAAAAAATTGCATATTTTTTCAGATGGCGCAGACTCGATCCCACGCAGAATCTTTCAGCAAAGTTTCTGTGAAAAACTTGGTCGCCCAACCGATAACCCACCGGGCAACCATCCATAATCCTGCGTTTATTCTAGCAGGAAGACCATAACCTGTGCTCGAACCCAACATTCATCCTGCGTTGATCCATGCAGGATGCCCATAACCCGTATCCGATCCCAACAATCATCCAAATGAAAATAATCCAGCGAAAGTTCATGATTCTCGATCCGTTAGATAGATGGATCTTCACCCCGTTAGGGCACAGCGCGGCACTGATGTCGGCGCTTGGCCTGTTAGCGGCGGCACCAAGCGCTTCGGCGCAATTGCTATCCACCACCAGCCACCAGGGCGGGGATGAGATTGTCACTTTCACGGGTGGTAGCGGCATTTGGACCCCGCCGTCGGGAGTCACCACCGTCGAGGTGCTGGTGGTCGGCGGCGGCGGCGGCGGCGGCCACAATGGCGGTGGGGGGGGCGGTGCCGGCGGCTTACTTCACAGCAGCGCTTTTGACGTATCCGGCGGTACCCAAGCGGTCACCATTGGCGGCGGCGGCACGGGATCAACCAGTGGTGCCGTGGCGGGCACGGCCGGTGCCAGTTCTATTTTTGGCAGCTTGACGGCGGTCGGCGGCGGGGGCGGTGCATCGCGGGATGGCGGCGGTGCAGCCGGTGCGGGTGGGTCTGGCGGCGGTGGTGGGGGGGGCGGCGCTCCGCAGTCAACTGCCGGGGCAGCGACATCCGGCCAAGGCAACCATGGTGGCAGCAGCAGTGACCTTGGAGCCAATTCCGCGGGCGGCGGTGGAGGCGGCGCGGGCGGCGTGGGGTCGAACGCAACCAGCCAGCGGGGAGCCAACGGCGGCGTCGGTTTGCCGTATTCCATTTCCGGCATAGTGACCTATTACTCCGGTGGTGGGGGTGGCGGCAAGACCGTCAATGGATTGACTGGCAGTGGTGGACTCGGCGGCGGCGGCAACGGCGCGTATGGCACGGTCAACAATGGGGCTGCCAATACCGGTGGCGGCGGCGGCGGCGGCTCGGGCGGCAGTCCTAGCGGTTTTGGCGGTTCCGGCGGCTCGGGCGTGGTCATCGTGAGATATCAATATGGCACGCCCGCTAACACATTTTCCTGGATCAATTCGGCTTCATCCGCTTGGAGCGCCGCAGCCAACTGGAACGATGGTTTGACGTACATGCTCCCTGCCGGCGAGGCAGACTACACGCTCAATTTCAACACAGCCGGAACCTACACCGCATCCAACGACCTCGGCAGCGGGTTTCTGCTCAATAAGCTCAACTTCGGTGGTCCCACCCTCGCGCTGTTAGGCAATAACCTCGAATTCACCGGCACGCTGCCGCAAATCAATCAAAACAGTTCCGCTGCCGTCGCGGTCGGCAACAACTTGGTTCTGGATGCCGATATGACCTTTGGTGGCTCAGGCACTGGAACGGTGACTCTCGCCGGCACAATCTCGGGGCCCGGCGGACTGACCAAGACCGGGCCTGGAACACTGGCCCTAACAGGTGACATCGCCTATGCCGGCGCCACAGTCGTCAGCGGCGGCACTTTGCAGTTTGCCAAACCGGCAATTGGCACGGCGTCCTATGCCACGGCTAACAGCTTTTTATTCAGTCCCGCCAGCGGCAACCTGCTCGCCGGGCTCTCACCCAGCGCCAACACCAACACCGCCGGCGGTGCCGAGGGGTCGGCAGCGGTCACCGTGCTGACGGATGGCAACAACCCGCCGGCCAACATGTCCAACTATCTCGCTGACGGCTACACCATTGGCAACTCTGCGGTTCTCACCTACACGCTTCCCGCTGGCGCGGCTCTTGGCTATGATGTCTCAAAAATCAACATCTACGCCGGCTGGGGCGACTCCGGTCGCGAGAATATCTCCATGACCAGCATCAGCTACTCGACCCTTGAGGCTCCTGCCACCTTTACCGCCATCCCTAACAGCTCGGTGAACTACGAAGGCAACACGGCCTCGGCCTTGGCTGCCCTCACGGCCTCTGGCGGCGTGCTGGGAAGCCATGTTTACGCGATCCGCTTCAGCTTCGGTGGCCAAGAGAACGGCTACGTCGGATATCGCGAACTCGAGGTCATTGGCACGCCGTCGCAGGTTCCTGTTGCCTCGGCCATCTCGCTTGCCGCCGGTGCCATCCTCGATGTGTCCAATATTCCGACTTATACCCTCAGCCCCGGCGCATCTCTGGCGGCCAGCGGCACCGGTACAACCGTTGGCACCAATGCCGCAGCGATCACCGGCGCACTCGGCGGCTCTGTTGACCTTGGCTTGCGTCCCATCACTTTGAACTTCACGCCTGCTTCATTCAGCGGCGACACGACGCACCCCGCATTGGTGGTTACTCAGGGCACCCTGACAGTCAATGGCCCGATCACGGTCCACGTCAGCGGCAGCACCCCGCTGGGCACCGGAACCTATCGACTCGTCTCGCAAGCCACCGGCAACATCTCCGGCACACCGACTTTCGCCACCGCCACCGGTGTCGGCTTGGCAGCCGGCTTGTCCGCGCTCGTCCAGATTTCCGGCGGCCGCGTCAACTTGGTGGTTGCCTCTAACATCGTTACCCCAACCATCACGGTAACCCGCCATGACGGCACCACCGACAGCACGACCTACGGCGATTCCGTGTCCTTCGACGTGGCGGTCACGCCGAACACCACGCCTCCTACCGGTCTGGTGACCTTGAAAGACGGCGACACGACCCTCGGCACCTATCCGCTGGTATCCGGCGACGCCGGCATTTGCACCATCACGCCATCGGTGACGGCACTGACGGCCGGCACCCATGCCAATATCATAGCGCTGTATGCGGGCGACTCGAATTTCAGCAGTGGCGTGTCCGCTGCCTTGAGCAGCCAAATTGTGGCACCGAAGGTGCTGACGATTGCCAATGCTTCAGCAACAAACAAGATCATTGACGGCACCACAGGCGGCACCACGCTCAGTGGCACACTTAGCGGGGTGATCAGCGGCGACACGGTGTCGGTCACGCTCTCAGCGGTTTTTGCCGGCGCGACGGTGGGCGTCCAAAGCGTCATCTCCACCTCGACCCTCGGTGGGGCGTCGCAGGCCAATTACACCCTGGCGCAACCGACCACCGTGACGGCGGAAATTTTGGCGGCAGGCACCTGGACCGGCAACGGCAATGGTCGCTGGGCTCAGAACGGCGACACCAGCAATTGGTTAGGAGGCTTGATCGCGGGCAACTGGCAAAGTGCCACCTTTGACGGCAACACCGTCAACGGCAACGTGGCCCTCGACTGGTACAAAGGAACCAATTGGCTCAATCTCAACAGTGGCCTAACGACTGATATCGTCTTCTCTAACGGACTCACGGATTGCCTCATTCAGAATAGCGATGGGGGGATCAATATCGCAACCGATAGCAAAGACCTGACGATGAACAATGGCCAGTACCCGCTGTTTGCCGGGGTGACTTGGAACATCGGTGCGGGCCGGACGCTAAACGTCAACAGCAATATCAATAACATCGGCGGCATCACCATGAACGGCCCGGGCACAGCGATTTTGACCAGCGCTAACTCCTACTCCGGCCAGACGTTCATCAATTCGGGCACGATCCTGGCGAAAAATGGCAAAGCCTTGGGTATCGGTGGATTCAACGGCAACACCATGACGCATCTGAGAGACGGCGCGACGCTGGCGCTGCAAGGTGGCATTTCCATGGACGAACACATGCACATCGCAGGTGCCGGTGTCGGCGGCTTAGGGGCCATCCGCAGCATCAGTGGCAACAACGCGATGACCACTAATTTCGCCGTGGACTCGGACTCCATCATCGGTGTGGACGCCGATTCCCTGACCATCAGCAGTGCGATCTACCACGACGTGGGATCGTATGGCATCACCAAGGTGGGAGCCGGCACGCTGACGCTCTCGGGTGCTAACATCTACACCGGTGCGACCACGATCAGCGCCGGCACGCTGGCCTTGGCTCCAGGGATTAACTACTTCAAGATCACCGGCGACGGCGACTCGGGTATTTCCACGGACAACACCTACACACATGCCATCAATCCAGACGGCGGCAGTGTGGCGGTCAACGGGGTTCCCTTCGCAGGGGCAGGGGCTGGACCTCTGGCTGCGGGCAGCCTGGCAACCGAGACCTACGGTGCCGTCACCATCGAAAACTCGATAGGCGGCAGCAATTTTGGCGGTGTCCCAATTGGCACCAATCTCGGCGGTTGGAACGATGTGACAGGCAGTCTGCTGGATCTCTTCAGTCATTTTAACTATGGAACCCAACCCGCGCGGACCGTCGTGCTTACCGGCCTCGCTCCAGAAACATGGTATGACGTTCGCCTCTACGAAAAACAGTGGGATACCAGCAACGGCAGAAGCTTCTCGGTCTCTTACGACGTCGGTAACGACGGCAGCGTCGAGTACACCTCGCCCTCCATCGACCAAAACCATCCCGAGGGCAACGCGACCCTCTCGGCACTGGGCATCACCCAGCAAAACGCCTGGGTTCAATCGTATATCTACAAGACCGGTCCGGGCCAGACATCGATTTCGCTGACCATTAATAACAGCGGGGCCGGATCCTACCACTTCTACGGGATCAGCAACCAATGGGTCCCTCCGGCGAATCTGCCAGCCAATCAAGCGCCGAATCTGTCACCTAGCTCGGCGATTGCCATCGCAGCCGGTGCGACCTTCGATGTGTCTGGGCATCTCAATTACACCCTCGGCTCCGCCAGTTCGCTGACGGCCAGCGGCACGGGCACCACTCCCGGCACGGATGCCGCGCTTATCCAAGGCAACTCCGCCGGGACAGTCAGCTTGGGCGCACAACCGGTTTCACTCGTCTGGAGCGGGGCATCGGCGGGGACGGACAGCACCCATCCCGCGCTGTTGGTTTCCCAGAGCACGCTTGCGCTCAACGGCAACGTGATCACGGTGGTGGTGCCCGGCACGGCCTTGGGCACGGGGGTTTATACCCTGGCCGCCTCCTCGTCCGCCATCTCCGGCACGGCTAATCCAACACCCATATTCGCCGGCAACGGCGTCGCCAGCGGCCTGACAGGCGTCATTTCCATCACCGGCAATGACGTGATCCTGACGGTTACGAGCAGCGGTGGTGGCGGCTACGCATCTTGGGCACACAATTACGCCGGTGATGGCACCCCTAGCGATGACTTCAACAACGATGGCGTTTCCAACGGCGTCGCCTACTTCATGGGAGCAACCGGTATGGCCACCAACCCGGGCATCATCGCCGGCAAGGTCACCTGGCCCTATCAAAATGCAGTCACCTCGTTCGAGGTCCAAGTGTCCGATGACCTGAGCAGCTGGGCTGCAGCCAATCCCTCCGACGTCGCCACCACCCCGCCCCCAGGCGGCCAAGTGAGCTTCACCCTGCCAAGCGGCCCAGGCATCACTAGAAAATTCTGCCGCTTGATGGTCGTGCCATAGGGGGGGATTTTGAATATTGAGGCGAAGCCTCGCTAGATATTAGACACGAAATCGGATAGATAATTGATGGGCCGCCGGTGCAGACTGGCGGCCCATCTTTTTTGAAGTGCAGAAAGGACTGGTTTACTTTTGCGAGATTTTGCATACTTTTGCAGCCAATCCCATTCTTGCATTTCATGGTGAAGACTCGAATTCGCAAATTGTGTCGCCGCGCTGTGCTCGTGCTGGTGGTCGGCTTCATACTGCTTGAAATCGCGTTGCGCCTCACGCCGTTGCCTGCCGCCCTTCAATCCGCGCCTCCTGCGAGCACTGAGTTTCTGGACCGATACGGCCGGCCGCTGCGGGCGCTGCTCGTCGATGAGCGCCGTTTCTCCCGTCAGTGCGAGCTAACTGATGTGTCAGCTCAGCTGATCGGTGCCACCCTCTGCGCGGAGGATGCCCGGTTCCGCTCACATCTTGGGGTGGATCCGATAGCGATTTGCCGGGCCATCCGCGATGCAGTTCGCGGGGTTGGGCCGGCTTCTGGTGCATCGACCATAACGCAGCAACTTGTCAAACTGGCGGATCCGGTGCCCCGCACATTTGCCAACAAAGTGCGGGAGATATGGTTGGCGCTCGCTGTCGAGCACAGGTGGAAGAAGGATCGCATACTAACGGAATATCTGAACAGGTTAGACTACGGGGACCTGCAAACGGGCATTGCGGCCGCCAGTTGGCATTATCTGGGCAAACCGCCTTCGGACCTGAGCGCAGCGGAGGCGGCGCTGCTTGCTGGGTTGCCAAATGCCCCGTCCCGCCTCAACCCGCACGAGCATTTTCCCGCAACTCGTGCCCGCCAAAAGTGGGTGCTTGGACGGATGCTCGTCTGCGGCCATCTCGATGCTGCCGCCCACTCCTGCGCCATCGAAGAACCGATCCGCCTCAAACCACGAGCTCACGAGTTTGAGGCCCCCCATTTCGTCAATCTTCTGCTGGCGCGCCGTGGGTTGATCCACCCAGGCGGCGGGCCGCTGCGCACGACCCTCGACCTTGAACTGAACCGCTTCGCCGAACGTACGCTTGCCGAAAACCTCCAGCGGCTAACCGATAAACACGCCACCAGCGGTGCCGTGGTGGTCATGGACAACCGCAGCAGCGAAGTTCTTGCACTGGCCGGCTCAGGTGAAACCAACGGTGCCTGGATGGCGCGTTCCTCCGGCTCGACCCTCAAGCCGTTCACCTATCTGCTAGCTTTGGAAAACGGGGCCCAGCCGTGCACGGTTGTGGCGGATGTTCCGACGAGTTTTTCGACGCCCACTGGCAGTTATCAGCCCAACAACTACAACCACCGCTTTCATGGGCCGGTCAGCCTGCGTTTTGCCCTTGGCAATTCCCTCAACGTGGCTGCCATCCGCGTCCTCGAGCTTGTTGGCGGGCCATCTGTCTTACACCGGGCGTTGCGCGATGTGGGCATCACCACGCTCGATCATCCGGCGGATTATTACGGGCTCGGACTCACGCTCGGCAACGGCGAGGTTCGCTTGCTAGAACTCACCAATGCCTTCGCGACCCTCGGCCGACTCGGCGAGTTCCGTCCATATCGACTGTTGGGAAGCAATGACTTTCAAGCGGAGGTGGGGGAGCACGGCACCAGTCTGGCCGCGCAGAAGGCGATAGGCAGAACGCCCGCCGCACCTAACAGACAGGTTGCCTGTGATCCGGCACGCCGCGTGTTCGATGCCAGTGCCGCCTATCTACTGGCTGACATGCTCGCGGACAACGCGGCCCGAGCTGCGGCTTTCGGGCTTGGCTCATGGCTGAGTTTCGATTTTCCGGTGGCTTGCAAGACAGGTACCAGTTCAGATTACCGGGATAACTGGACGGTTGGCTACACGCCCGAGTTCACAGTTGCGGTGTGGGTGGGAAATCCCGACGGCACACCCATGCGCGACATCACCGGAGTCACCGGAGCCGCCCCAGTGATGCACGATCTCATCGAACACCTCCACTCGCGCTTTGGCACATCCTGGTTCGCACAACCCCCGCAAGTCGCCACTTTCAAGATCGATCCTCTGACGGGTCGCATGGCGACTGCCGACCGACGAGGGGGGATTGACGAGAAATGCTTGCTCCCACCCGAACCGGCCCGCCCGGACGATTATGACGCCGCTGGCCGGGTGCGTTTGTCGGCCGAATACGGTCCTTGGTTCGCGAGTCCCGAAAATAGTCTGGGGTCATTGGTTTCTCTTGCCGACTCAGCCTTGGAGTTGCGAATCCTCCAGCCAGCTCCCGGCAGCATCTATTATCTCGACGCCGATCTTCCGCCAGACAGCCAGTGGATCCGACTGCAGGCCGAGGCTGCTGGCGAGGTGCAGTGGTCTTGCCCCTCACTCCCGTTCAAAACCAGCAACGCCGGCCCCCGCATGCTCATCCGTGAGGGCCGTCACGTGATCAACGCCTCCGATACCGCCTCCGGCGGCCATGCAAGCACCTGGATCGAGGTCAAGGCGTGGTGAAACGCAAACCTAGGGATTCTAAAACCAATGCTTACACCTGAACTACTGTAATTCATGAGCAAACGACGCAACGAATTTGAACAAGCCGCGGCCCAACAACAAGTCACTGGCGGTTTTATCGCCGAGTTATGGGGGTTTTTGAAGGAGAACCGAAAATGGTGGCTGTTGCCTATCCTGGTCCTGCTGCTTGCGTTAGGCTTGCTCACATTTCTGGCCGGCACCAGCGCAGCGCCTTTCATTTACACGCTGTTCTGAATCCCGCTCGTTAGTGAAGGTTCATCGCCTCCTGAAGATTGCGTCCGGCTCCCAAGATACGGTAGTCGTCGTAACTGGGGTTTTCAGCCGGCGGGCTGAAAATTTTGCTAGATACCTGATTCTCCACCCACACTGCGCAGGCTTGTGCAGCCGCCAAATCCTCTGTAGAGAAATCCTCCCACTCCTGCATGCCCACATCGGCCTCGGTGGCTCCTAACGTGAAATAGCACAGCTTCGGCTGAGCCTCGTTGCGCTGGACCAAGGCCCAAGCATACATTGGCAGTTGCAGATTCGTCCAACGATAATTGACCACCTTGCCATTCTCGTTGCGCTCATGCAGCGCTGGCGAATCCATCAGATGTGCCGCCACCACGGTGTTGGCCGTCAGCTTGCTGCGATGCGCCTTTGCAACCCCGTCCACCTTGCCCGTCTTGTAGTCAATGACCCGCAGCTCACCACTCTGGCAATGGCGGTCAACGCGGTCGATTTTTGCCACCAGCAACGCCTCGCCGGACGGGAGTTCCACTTTGCGTTCGACGTCCACCACCTGCCAGCCCGCGCTGCGATTTTTCGCTTGGACCAGTGCGAGCCACGCCAAGCGCTGGCGGAGCGACTCGGCCTGGATCCTAACAGCCATGGGTGGGTGCTTGCCGAACCACTCGGCGACGACGCGGTCGAGTTGAGTGGAGAGCCAGCGGGTGAGCGGATCTGAGTGGCTGAGCTCGCGGGCATCGAGGTCTTTGCCCCAGCGTTCCAGCACCTCGTGGGCGACGCTGCCGAAGTCCCTGGCATTCCACTCAACCCTCCCGGGCTCGGGTTGCTGCATGCCGGCGACGTGTTTCAAAAAATACCGAAACGGGCACGCCAAGTAATCAGTGATCGAAGTTACACTGATCCGCTTGGGCGCTTCAAGTTTGCGCGGCGACCATTGCCAGTCGGCATGCCAGCGCAGGCCCGCCTCCGGTGGTTCGATTTCGCGAAACAAGGTCGTCACCCGCAATGGCAAGTCTTTGCGCTCGGCGGCCAACAACAAACGCGATGGCAGCAAGGTTTCGCCACCGCTGCCAGTCTTGCCACATAGCACGTCTATCCGGCCACCGTCCCGGCGTGCCTCCACCATCGCCTTGAACAGAAAGGCATCCCGGGCCGCTCGAGACGCATCGGTGATGAGGCCCAGGCATCCGCGGGCAGTCTCGCTCAACCACGGTTCCCCACCGCTGCGTGCCGGCACTTTGCCGTCGTTCATGCCGCACAACACCAGTTGGCGACCCGATTCAAAGTACAAGTCCAACCAGCCGTGAACATCGATCACCCGGCCTGCAGGCGGTAGCGGCGTTGGCGCGGACACTTCATCCAACATCAAGTCCAGCCAAAATCTTGCACCGCGCCGCAGCTTTCGGATCACCGATGTGGCCTGCTCCAGCCACTCGCCCAAGCTCGCTGCCATCTCGGCAGACGTCGGACCACACTCAGTTAGGGAGTCTAACATTTCAGCTAGGACTCCGGGGAAATCGTCGCGCAAAAACCGCTCCCGCCAATTCTCCAAGGTGAGAGCTGCCTCCAGCACTTCCCCAGCTGAGGCCCTGTCTAACTCGCTGCGGAATTTCTCCGTGTCCAAGCGCCGCTGCAAATCCTCGCGGCGCATCACCATCCAGCGCTCCCGCATCTCGGATAAACGCCGGGCCTTCTGTGCGCGACGCCCACCGACAAGTTTGCCGGTTTCCGGCAGCGTCAGCAAATCGGCCATGACCGCCAACGTCGGCTCTGAGAGCCACTGGCCCCAGACTTGGAACCAACGCGCCAGCCCCGCCGCCGGTTGGGGTGCCGCCGGATGAAAGGCTGGCCAGCCACCGCGAGTTAGCGCCCGGGCCAATTCCTCGCCCACTTCTGTGTCGGCAGCGCCCAGTGCCACATCACTGGAGGCAGTGCCTTCCCGGCCAATGATCCGCAGCCCCTCCACGGCTTGCTGGCGCGGATCTGCCACCACCTGCACCGATCCAAGCTCGCCATCCGGCCAAGGCATAGGCCGCTCACCCCACACCGGCAGCGGCCGCCCAATCACCGAAAATCCATCGGCTTCCCCCTCCGGCGCTCCGAGCAACACCGTCAAGTCGCCATCCTTCGCCCATGCCAGCAGCGCCCGTTCGATAAGCGGCGGCATTTCTGCCACCCCTGCCAGCACAATATGGGAAACTGTCGCCGGAATCTTGAAGTCCCCAGCGAGCCTGCTGCTGCGACTCTGGTAGCCCCAACTTTCCAACTTCCGCTCGACCCATCCTTCTAACCGGGCGAGCGCGTCCCAGCGCCCCGCCTCCACCGTGCCGGCCAGTCGTCGCGCTGCGGCGTTGAGCGTCAGGGCATTTTCCTGCAGGGAACGCCGCAATTCCACCAGCTCCCTGGCCATGCCTGCGGCCCACTCTCCATCGGCTTCCGGTGCCTCGGGAAACAACTCCTCATACGCCGACCAATCCCTCACCCCCTCCAGCACCTCCACCCACGCCACTTGTTCTGCCCACTCCGGTGCCACCTCGCCTGTGCCACTCTCAAGTATCATCAGCGAACCCGGCGTCGTCAAGCGCGGTGCCAACAACGCTCCCACTCCCTCCGCCAACGCCTCGCGAAGACGCCGGCCGCTCTCCGCCGTCGGCACCACCACCAGCATACCCGGCAGTTGCTCGCGCCGATCTAACATCCATTCCGCCGCCAGCGTCAAAAACGGCCGGTCCCATCCGAGAAATACACGCTGTGCCATGCCCGGAGCATGCCCTGCTAGTGCGTGCCCGGCAAACCCAAATAGGGACCTTGGCCTGTAACGCGAGTTCTCGCCGAGCTGGGGCTCGGCGTTCCCGGGACATGTTCCTCGGGAGGTTTCATGAGTTCTGCGAATCGTTGGCAGGTCCGGCAGGTGCGGCAGGCACCCCGCGGAAGTGGCCAGCAGCGGGTAATCGCTCGCCTTTCATCGCTAACGATAATGCAGCTAGAAAACTGCCACGGCCGAGCGCCCCGCCGTAGAGGATCACGCTGCGAGGGCCGACACTGGCCCCTTCTTCAAGGTGGACGATGCCGCATTTCATGATGCGGTCTTCGAATAAGTGGGTTTGCAAGACGGCGACTTCCCCCACCTCACAATGGTCGTCGAGGTGCACCAAGTCGAACTCGGTGATGAAGCTCGTGTCCGAAAATACTTGGCGGCCGATGTGACATCCGAAGCCGCGCATGCAAATTGACCACCACGGGGTGCCGGTGAGCCAATCGACGAGTGCGGGCACGGCAATGGCTTCGTACCAGCCGGTGATCCATTGGGTGCGCCAAACAAAGTGGGTCCACACTGCCGCCACGCGAGGCCGGTAGCGGCCGATGACGAGCCATTTGGAAAGCATGCAAAAGAGAACCAGCGCGAGTTGCAGGAGGAGATATATGCATGTTAGATAAAGACCACCGGTGAGCCAGCAGCCCTGCCACGAGATGGCGGCATGGAACCAGACGACATAGGAGATGGTTAGCACGGTGGGTGGACCCAAGATGCGCAAGACATCGCAGGCGCTGCGGCCGACCAAGCGCCACCATGCCGGATGAAATGTGAGAGCATCAGCGGCCTCAAGGGTCTCGCGGCCGGGCAGATCAAATGCCGGCACTCCGAGGCAATCGCGGGTCACCTCGGGGGTCGGCGGGCACGAATAGACGCCGAGCAACACGCCGTCGTGAAGAGTGGACCCGGATGGCAAAACCGCTCCGTTGCCGACAAATGAGCGGTTGCCGACAACGGTGGGGGCCATGCGCATTTCACCGCAGGCATGGCTGGCAACGCCCACCGCCGCGAGGTCGGCCACGAAGCACTCGTCTCCCAAACTCAGTTGCGTGGGATCGAAGTGACTGAGCGTCGAGATTTCCGAATTGCGCCCCACCCGCATACCTAGCAGGCGCAGCCATGGTGCCGTGAATATCGTGTCGTAAAGCGGATAAACCAGCGTTTGATGCAACTCAATGGCCCGGTCAGCGAGCCACTTGCGACCGTAATCCGGCCCATCTAACGGGATGACCAGAGCCATCGGGCGGCGCAGGGCGAGGCGCACGGTGAGCGCAACGAACCATGAGAGGGTGACTACGGAGCCGAGCGCCATGATGGGTGCCAGCCACAGGTTAGATAGAGCCAGCCCGCCCTCCACCAGCCAGAACAGCGAGAGCGGCCACATCGCAGCGGAAGGAAGCAGCATCAAGCAGAACAGCCCCCACGCGCTCGCCGACGGGTGGCGTCCCGCCGCAGGTAGTGGCGCTTCCCGCTCGGGGCTGGCGGGATTGCCGACATGCACCCAGGCGGCTTTTGTGACGTCTCCCGCAAACAGGGCCGAGAGCGGGGCGAGCACGGCAGCGGCAGGCAGGACCGCCCCAGCTTGCAGCACGGCTCCACAGCCGATGCAGGCGTCTGGCCCGATGGTGACTTCGGCCAAGATGAGCCAGCCGCGCTCGATGCGATAAGGGATAAGGCCGGCGTTGGCGTCGATGTGAACGCGCGGGCCGATATCTAGCAATTCAGGAACTGCCAGGTAATGACTGGCGATCACGCCGTGTTCGCCGATGGTGGCACCGAGGGCGCGGAGATAGGCGGGCCACCAGCGGTGCCCGGCGAAGAGCAGGCCGGCCGGCGAGGTTTGCATGAATTTGCGTTTCAGCCAGAACTTGAAGTACACCCAGCCCCACAATGGATAGCGGCCGGGTTTCAGCGGGCCTAGCAGCAAAACTGCCAGATAGGGCAGCAACAATCCTTGCGCCATGGTCCACAGCGGCAGCACCGCACCCCAGAGGCAAAACATGACCAGAGGCGATAGCGCCTGGCTGAAGCTAATAAGTGCTAAAGCCGGTAAAATGAATACCATCGTCACCGCCATCAGCACGCCCAGTTGGCCGATGCCGCAGAGCCAGCGATTGCGATAGGGAGCTGCTTCAGGGGCGTACGGTGGCTCGGGAGCCAGGGCAGGGCGGGGGCTGCAAAAGGCGGCGAATTCGCTGAGGATTGGCTGCCGGTAGAGGTCGCTAACTGCCAGATGACTGACACCGAATTCCGAGCGGACGGTGGATACGACTCTGGCAGCACTCAGCGAGTGACCACCCAAATCATTGAAAAAATGACTGCCACTGGGCACTGCATCGAGGCCGAGAACCCTTGCCCAGACGCCTCGAATGGATTCGCCGAGAGCGTCCAGCGGTTCGTCCCGGGCAAGGGGCGCGACGACCCGCAGGCGCTTTCCGCTAGATGGCGGCAGGCTTCGCCGGTCGGTCTTGCCGTTGGTCAACTCCGGCCACACCGCTAGCACATCTAACAACGAAGGCAGCATCGCCGAGGACAAATTTTGCGCGAGTTTGAGCGCGAGTCTCTCGCGCCATTCCGGGCCGTCGAGATAGCCGGAGCGAAGCGCGACGTAGGCCGCCAATTCCCCGGATTGTCCCTCGGGGCACCAGACGAGCACCGCCGCCCGCTCGATGGCGGGGTCGGATAGCAGGACCGATTCGATTTCGCCCGGCTCGATGCGTTGGCCGCGCAGTTTGATTTGGTCGTCGGCCCGCCCGAAGTAGAGGAAGCGGCCGTCGGGCAGGCGGCAAACCAGATCGCCGCTGCGGTACAACAAACCCGGGCCGTCGGGATCACTAACAAAGCTCTTCTCAGTTTGCTCCGGGCGGTTGAGGTAGCCGCGG
The DNA here is from genome assembly GCA_903827375.1 of Akkermansiaceae bacterium. Lineage (GTDB taxonomy): Bacteria > Verrucomicrobiota > Verrucomicrobiia > Verrucomicrobiales > Akkermansiaceae > Luteolibacter. The sequence goes on along the minus strand of CAIKHZ010000274.1, from coordinate 11,950 downwards.
GCCACCCCGCTGCCGGCGATGCATAACTCGCCCGTCGCTCCGTCGGGCAACAGGTTCATGTCGGCGTCGCGCACCGACAAGCGCAGGTGTGGCAGGGCGTGGCCGAGGGTGACGGGTTGGTTGCGGTGAAGCTCGCCGATAGTCGCGCTGACGGTGATCTCGGTCGGGCCATAGGCATTGAGCATACGGATGCCCGGCTGTGCCCAACGGTTGGCCAGCTCGGCGGGACAGGCCTCGCCACTCACCACCAATTGCCGCAATTCAGGCCACGGCTTGCCCAATGTCGCCAGCACCGTAGGCACCGCACACAGCACCGTGATGCGCTCGGCTCGCAGCAATTCGTCAAGCTCTTCACCCACAGGCTGGGGCGTCCGCTCACTGGCTATCAAAGTGGCTCCGGCTGCCCACGCCGGCCAAATTTCCTCGATCGCAAAATCAAAGCTGAGGCTCACACCTTGATAGACGCGGTCGTTGGCCCCGACGTGATAGACCGGCAGTGCGGCCTCGAGAAACGCACAAATGTTCCCCTGTGAGATGGCCACGCCTTTGGGTCGGCCACTGCTACCGGACGTGTAGAGGACGTAGCATTCTTGCTCCGGGTCGATTGGCGATGGCGGTGGTTTCTCCGCGCTGGCGGCCGGGGCTGCGGCCAGTTCGTCCAGCCCCCAGCAAGGGCCTATCCACTCGTCGGGGCGCTCGCCAATGATCAGGTCGAGGGTGGCATCTTCGGCGAGCCAGCGCCGCCGGGCCGCCGGCAGCAGCGGTTCGATGGGCACATAACTGGCACCGGATTTTTGAATGGCCAACATTGCCAGAAGAAGCCAGCCGCCGCGGGGCAAGGCCAAGCCGATCCGGTGGCCCGGCCCGAGCCCCACCTGGCGCAAGACCGAAGCGATGCCGTTGGCGGCACGATCCAGTTCGCGGTACGACCAGCGCCGGCCGGCCACCTCCAGTGCGATGTGATCGGGAAATTGTTGGGCACTGCGTTCGAAATAGGCATGCAGGCTGGCGGGCGGCGGGTTGGCTGCCGTGCTGGCGTTGGGGGCACTCGTCATGGATAGAAAATGAGGTTGCTGATCGCCGGTCCGTAGCTCGGCAGACTGGGGGCGTGCTGCCGGCCTGGCAGTTAGGTCTGCACCAGCCCGAGCGCGGTGATGGACTCCTCCAGGATAGACAAGCCGGCGGCCAACTCCGGCTCACTGATAGTTAGAGGAGGCATGAGTTTCAAGACTTCGTCGTGAGGGCCGCAGACCTCGATGATCAGACCACGGGCAAATGCCTCCGCCAGCACTGCGGCCGCACTCTCGGGCCGCCCCATGTCGATCCCCAAAAACAGGCCCCGCCCCTTGACCCGCGAGCCCGGAATCCTGGCGGAAATTGCCTCCAGGCGCTTGCGGATTTGTTCGGATTTGGCGGCGATTTGCCTCTGGAGCGCGTCGCCCGTCCAGAAGCATTCGAGTGCTGTGGTGGCTGAGACGAAGGCGAGGTTGTTGCCGCGAAATGTTCCGGTGTGTTCGCCGGGTTCCCACAGGTCGAGGTCTGGCCTCATCAGCACCATTGCCATGGGCAGGCCGCTGCCGCTCAAGGATTTGGATAGACACACCATATCCGGCACGGCTCCCATCGTCTCAAAACTGAAAAACGTCCCGCAGCGGCCGCAACCAGCTTGAATTTCATCAAGAATGACTAACGAGCCGATCTCACGGGCAAATTCCACCAATTCCTCAAACCACCGCGATGATGCCACGTTCAATCCGCCCTCACCTTGGACGCTCTCCAGCAAAAATGCCGCCGGCACCTCGAACCCGCTGCTAGGATCGGTGAGGTACTTGCGGATCAATTCCATCGTGTTTAGCCCAGGACCGAAGTAGCCATCATACGGCAAGCGGATGACATCCGACAACGAGGTGTATGCGCCGCGGCGACTCGATCCCCTGCCGGTTGCCGCCAACGAGCCAAGCGTCATCCCGTGAAATCCATGGGTGAACGCCGCTATCATCCGCCGTCCAGTCACCTTGCGCGCCAACTTCATGGCTGCCTCCACCGCGTTGGTCCCGGTGGGACCCACAAATTGCATTTTGTAGTCCAACTTCCGAGGCGTTAGAATCAGGCGCTCGAATGTCTCGATGAAGCTGCGCTTGGCGGCTGAGTGCATGTCCAGCGAAAGGATGACCCCGTCGCCTAATAAATAGTCGATCATCGCATCCCGCATCCGCGGCTCGTTGTGCCCGTAATTCAACGCCCCGGCCCCGCTCAGGAAATCCACGTAGCTATTGCCATCCTCGTCCAGTTGGGTGGCACCGCGTGCTTGGGTGAATACCTTGGGGTATTTCCGACAATAAAGCCGGACGTTTGACTCTAAGCGCGTGAAAGTTTCCATTTGTTGTTAGATGTTAACCAAAAGATCGCGGATGCAACCCAGCGAACGGCTAAAAGTTGTTTCCCGAAATCATTCAAGCTTTACGAGGTGGCGCTTGAGCTCCATCAGTGGGTCGGCGTTTCCAGCCAACGGCCATGACATTGCAAGCGCAGGACATCTATCACTGGCCACAGCGGCCGGACCGGGCGGCCGCCTGCGAACCGACGTTGATTCGTGTGGACGTGCCGGCTCACCGACCTGCGGCCCGGATTCGGTTGCGGGAGGTTCTGCGGGAGGTTCTTGAAAGTTGGAGTGATGGTGGCCAGAAATGCCCCCCATTGCTGGAAACTCAGCGAGGCCCGCAATGGACGGATTTGTTAGGTGGTGAATTGCTAGATTTAAGTTTAACCTACTCCGGGGAGGTCGCGTGGATCGGCTTGCTGCAGGGCGGCTGGATCGGTGTGGACGCGATGTTCATCCACCCTCTCGCCGAACTCGACGCAGTGGCAGGCGATTTCCTTGGCCCTGCAACCCAGGCGGAGATTCGGAGTTCCAGGGATCCGGCCCAAGCGTTTGCACTGGCCTGGACGGACATGGAGGCGCGGCTGAAGTGCACCAAAACCGATTTGGTGGAATATCATCGCCGCGATGCAGCTGCGATAGCCAACTGCAAAAGCCGCACTCTCATCCTGCCCGAAAGGATTGCCCTAACCGTGGCTTGGCGGTCCCCAAGCATGCAGGATTCTCATGAAAATCATCCAGAATCTTTGGGCGGGTGATGATGATTCAGAATACCTAACATCGACCTTGCTTTTCAGGAGGCGATACCAAGCTGAAGAATCTCAGCGGGACCCAAAGGGACCATTGGTGATCGATTCATACATGAGCTTGCCTCATTGCCACCCGAGGTCTGGAGCTTTTGAGGGTACCAAACCCTTATCTAACAATCCATCCAAGCGCGTGAGGTTGGATTCGTCAAACCCGATGGCGTGCTTGAGGAACACATCGCGCTCCAATCCGTTAGGCTGGTGGCTGGACTTGCGCCAAGTGGCGCGGTCGATGAGGCCCATGCGCCATGGACCAAAGCCACTCACAGCAATGGGAAAATCACTGCCGTGGATGATCCGGCTTCTAATCGGTTCTGCCAGCAGGTGAGGCAGCGTTCGGCATCGCAGTGGGCTGCATAACGCCGAGTTATCGCCGAAGAGATGCGGCCAATGTTTGAACATGTCTAGCAGGACCGCAGTGTAATCGGCATCCCAGAGCCCGGAGCGCCCGGCACAGTGGGCGGCGATGACCGTCACACCGGCTTCTAACGGGTAGCGAAGCAGACGCGGGTCGGCGTAGCGATGGCAGACCACCGGCAGCGACAGTTCTCCGCCGGTATGGGACAGCAGGATCATGTTGGCAGCAGCCATCATTTCCCAAAACCGTCGGTGGCGAGGGTCAGCATAATCCACGTTGAGGCAGTTAGGTAATAACTTGAGCACCCGCGCCCCGGCCTGCAGGCAGCGCTCAAGTTCTTCCAAGGCATCGTGGCGGGCCGGATGGATCGACACCGCCGGGATGAACAACCCGGGGTGGCGGGCACACACATCCAGCAGATAGCTGTTAGGGACAAAAAATGCGCCCTTATCCGGCATCGGAGTGCCGTCATCGCGATGAGGAATGTCCTGCGCTAACAATACCGCCGCATCCAGTGACGACTCGCGCACCAACCCGACGAGGCGGGTTACCACTGCGGCGTCGAGCCCGTCGCGCAGGGCGGAGGCGGGCATGCCGGCGGCCCGCACGAGCCACTGTGCCATCATGCGGTGAACGACGGATTTGAGGCGCAGCCAGCAGCCGCTGCCGGTGCTGCCATCGCCGAGGAGATGGACGTGGCAATCGATTTTTCGCGGCATAGGATGGGACGTTCGGAAGAAGCCTCAGTTGGGTGGGGGCGCAGGTTTGTCCGGCGGACCGGCACCTCCGCCATCGGCGTGGCCACCGCCGCGATGCTGGCGGGCGCGAATGAGGGTGAAGAGCAAAGACACGGCTAACAACACGGTGCCGAGCACCAGGAACGAGATGATGCGCTGGGTGCCATCGAGTTTGCCGATGCTCATGATAAAGATATAGGCGACGCTGAGCAGCAGTGTGTTGTGGCCCATCCAACGGTATTTTCGGGCACCGGTGAGCAGGTTCATCACATAGTAAAACAAGGCGATGCCGACCCACGACAAGGCCACCCATGCCTGCGGCACGATGTGATAGAACGTGTAGGGCAGCACGATGAAGGCGCTTGTCAGATAGGCGTTTCGCATCAACTCGGTCTTTAACTCGAGGCGGTCTTTCTGCCACTTGAGGATGCGGGCACTGGTCAGCGCCACCACCCCGAGCAGCAGGCTGAGCCCGTGTTCCTGCTGGACAAGCACCATATAACAAATGACTACTGCCAAATAGATCAAGAAGTTTGCGACGATGATGAAGCGTGAGCGGAACCAGATGGCGGTGATCATTACCAACAGGCTTTGGGCTGAGAGCCAGGCAAAGAGGTCAGGCACCTCGGTGGCCTTGATCAACGCCATGTTCAATGCGGCGTAGCCGGTCATCGCATAGATAAAAGTGGCGAAGCGGCTGCGTTCGCGCACCCAGAAGAGCACTGCGATTCCTAACAGAACAAGTGAGGCGGCGACGTGGGCCGCGAAAAATGTTGCCTGATATTTGATCAGGGAATGCAGCAAAAATAATAGATAACCGGCGCTATTGAGCACCGAGCCGACCTGCGCCACCGGCCCCTCACTCGTGCGCTGCGAGCGGCAACTCATCGCCAGCGCATGCATCACCATCCACCCAAGCAGCAGGCATAACCCGGCGATGGGGCCGTTTACCACTTCCACGCGGTGACCGGCGAGCGGGTCACCGAGCGCCCATAACAAATAGGTAAGCCACCCGCAGGGCGTGGCAAACACGACCAGCCATGGCCAGTCCCGGCGGCTCAGCGCCCAAGCCGCCACCAAGCACATTGCGGTGATCATGGTGAAGACAAACCACGGAGTGCCAACCGCCAAGGCTGCGGCATACCCGCTGAACATTGCCAAACCGGTCAACAGCACCGATTTGCGCCGCCAACCAATGGCCAGATTGATGGCGACAGCGAGTGTTAGGCTGGCAGCGGCAGTGGCCGAGCCCTGGACTAACAGCGACGGCGAGCCAAAGTAACATAAGCGCAAGGTGGCAAAAAATCCCAGCGCCATGGAGATGCCTCGGCACTGTCTGGCAATGAGCGGCAACGTGTCACGCAAGCCGTGTGCCAGCAGGAACAAGCTTCCTGCAAGGAGCCAGCCAACCAGCGAGGGAAGGAATTGAGGCAGTGTGTGCCAAGGCAGCGAGAGGACCAAGGCACAGCCGATGGCCAGCACGCCGATGCCAATATTGGCAAAAAGGTTTTGGCCGACGGCCACTTCGAGTTCGCCGACGGAGGCCGCTGTGGCCATGCGAGGAGCGGCATGCGTTTGGGCGGCGGGAGGTCTTGCCGGGACCTCTGCCAAGCCCAGTATTGCCTCCACTCTGGCGAGACGCTGCTCCAAACGCGCCAACGTTTGCTCCATAGTCGCCACTTCTCTCTGCTGCTCAGGTTCACTCATGGCGCTCGGTTGGCTGGCTCTCATCCACCCCCACCGTCGCCAAGCTGGTCGGCCAAGCGGCAGAGGGTATTGTAGTAGTCTTCCGTCTCCAGACCGAGTGCCGCCGCCGCAAATGCCTCGGCATCCTCGTTGGAGGCAAAATCACCGTAGTTGACCGCCACAAGTTGGTATAACACCAAATGAGGCACCATCCCCAGCTCAGTCATGTAGAGCGGATGGACGCGGATGATATACCCGTCCTCCGGCTTCTCGCCCAGCGGATGCGGATAGGCAAACTCACCCTCACGCAGGCCCTCGTCGGTGAAGGCAATCTCGCAGGGATAGCGCACCAGCGAGCGGTCCGCCATCACCTGCTGGAGTTGTTGCCAGCCGATTTTCGGCCCGTACTTCTCACGCAGGTCCGCGCCTTTTGACGCAACATGCTCGCTGAGCGAGCGCTGGGCGGTGGCGGCGGTTGGCGTTTCACTCATATATTGGAACGGGCGGGAGCAGCGGATGAGTTAGAATGCTAACAACTTGGGCGGAGCGTCACCGGCGATGCCGTGGCATCTTCGTTGGCACGTGAGAGGCGCCCCTGCAGGATAGGCACCGCCATGCGCAGGAAAATCGTGTAGCAAAGCAAGCCAAAGGCCCAGATGCCGAGGCAAACCAAGGTTTCATTGATGGATGGCTGGTACTCGATGAATGCGCCTAGGGTCGTGGGGATGAAGCCTGGAATGACCAAGCCCATGCCTTTTTCAATCCAGATACCGGTGATGGCCAGCACGCAGGTTAGGTTGAGCCACTTCAAGCTGCGGCTGATAGGCAGGACCAACAGCACCATGGCAGTTAGATTGAAAGCGATAGCCGTCCAGATCCAAGGCACGAGTGCGTGGTGGCCGTGGAGGCCGACGAAGAGGTATTTGGCGGAAGCGACGTGGGTGTTGCCGGAGTAGAATTCCTTGAACACTTCGTTGACCAAGAGGAACACGTTGATGAGCATGGATACCTGCACAATGCTGCGCAACATCAGCAGGGCACGGTCCGTGATAAGCAAGCGTTCGGTCATGCGGGAGCGGACAATCTTATTCATCGCGGGGCCCTTCATGAGCTTGCGCAGCGAGTCGGCAGACAGGCGCAGCACGCTGCTGGGTTCTTCGGTGATGGCCGTAGCCACCCGCGGGGTGCCGGCGAGGCTGGAAATTTCACCGAACTGGTCGCCCGGTCCACCACTGCGGATGATGCGGAAGCGGCCGTTTTCCTCTCGTTTGACGACGACGCGGCCTTGCAGGATGAAGAACGCGGCATCGTCCTTATCGCCTTGGCGCAGGAGCACATTGCCGGCGGCTAGTTCCAAGACCTCGGCACCTACCAGAGCTTCCTGGCGGATTTGAGGTGAGACGGATGCGAGTTCAGGCAAATGCCGTGCGAGCAACTCGAAATCCTCGAGGGTGGCGGGTCGGCCGGCCTGGAGCGAGGCATGGTCGTGCAATTGCTCCGCATCCACGGCGGAAGCGGTGGCAGTGACTCGGCGAACCACTTGCAGGGCGAGGATGATCAATGCGGGGCCGGCGGTGAACGCCGATGCCAGGAAGCGGGGGCCGACGATTGCGGAATTCCAGAATGGCCGGCCACCGAGCCCGACATAGAGGAAGGCGGTAACGGTGTGGATGGAGATGGCCCAGACGATGGCAATAAACACGAAGGGGATATAGAACCATGCCGCCGGTTTTCGTCCGCAGTAACGCGAGTAGAGCAGATAGCCGCAGATATGCAGGTTGAGCAAAAGATATCCGTTGAGAACCAGCACGTCCCAACTGAGCATCGATGCCGGGAAATTGAATTGCCCGATGCCCGGGATCAAGTGCCAGAAATGGTCGGGCCGGCCCAAGTCCACGGTCACGAAGGCAAGGCACATGAAGATGGCGGCCACGGCGAGCAATTCGCCGAAGATCACCAAGTCATGCATTTCCTCGTTGCCGTAGATATATACCGGAATGACCATCATCACCGCTGCGGCCGCCACCCCCACCAGGAAGGTGAAGTTAGCGATATAAACGCCCCACGACACCTCGTCACTCATGCCGGTGACGATGAGGCCGTTGACAAACTGCTTGCAGTAGGCGTTGAGGCCGATGAGGCAAATGCTGCTCAAAATGCCCATCCACACGTAATAGCGCCAGTCGCCAACAAAGGCGATTTTAGCGCAGCGCTTCAAGAATACCAGATAGTTGCGAATAGCCGTCGTCATACGTCGAAGTAGTAAAAGAAGCGTGGAGAGGTGCCGAGGTCCTCCTTGAGTTGGATGAAGACCCTCTTGGTGGCGAGAATCTTGGAAACCTCGCTCTCGGGATCGAGGATGTTGCCGAATTTGCGGGCTCCGGCGGGGCATACTTCCAAGCATGCTGGATAACGGCCGGCGCGAGTGCGCTGAATACAGAAGTGACACTTTTCAGTGACCCCCTGAGTGCGCGGACGATTGCCTAGATAGGCCATCTCCGGATTGAGCCGGTCTTTGGGAATGAGCGGCTTGGTGAAGTTGAAGTGGCGCGCGCCGTATGGGCAGGCAGCCATGCAATAGCGGCAACCGATGCACCAATCGTAGTCGATGGCGACGATGCCGTCGTCCTCCTGCCATGTGGCGTGCACTGGGCAAACCTTGACGCAAGGGGGTTTTTTGCATTGCTGACACTGCACCGGCATGTAGAAAAACCCCTTCTCTGGGACCTTCTCCGGATTGTAATCGTGTTCCGACTTCTCGATGTCGAGCGAGCCATGCGGCATTTTCAGCACCCGGATGTACTGGATCTCCGGGCTTCGAGACTGGTTGTTCTCGGCAACACAGGCATGCACGCACTTGCGGCAACCGATGCAACGAGTTAGATTCAATGCATAGACAAAGCTCACCCCATCCATCGGCTTGAGGTCTTGCACATGCGGCCTCAAGCCGTACTGGCGCTCGACCTCATGGGTGATGCGAGTGAGGACTTTTTCCATGTCCTCGGGAGTCATCTCCCGATAGTATTTCTGTAGGAATTTCTCCATCGAGGAGAAATCCTTGAGTTCAAGCAGCGGCTTGAGGCTGGCTGCCAGCGCCGCAGCGCCGACGCCAAACACGGCGGAGGAACGCAGGAAGCCGCGGCGATTCATCGCGGTGGCCGCAGGTTTTGGCGGCGCATCAGATAGAGGATCCATGATCAATGTGAGGTATGGGACGAGTCGGATGGGGTTTTTTCCCGCAGATAATTGGGGGGCGGAGCCGGCTGGCGGCCCGGAAATTTAGGTGAGTGCGGGTTGTGACAATTCACACAATCCTGCTTTTTGAACGGGCCATCGAACTTGCCCTGCTCGGTGCCCTCCTTCGTGCGGTTCCAGTAACCGCTGGTGCGGCCGTGCATCCCGGCCTCCCAGTCCCGATAGGTCGGGCCGTGGCAACTGCCGCAGAGCATGGTGCTTTGCTCAAACTTGAGGGCGCGACCATCGCGAGGTTGCAGTTGCTCCAAATTCTCATCGTCGTGGCAGTTGAAGCAATTGTTGTTGCGGCCGTGAGTGCCGTGGCCCATCACAACGTCGGAGTGCTCGTCAGGTATGATGAGCTGCTGCTTGTCATCATATTTCAACACCGGCTTTTTGCCCTTTTCATGGCAGGTGTAGCAGTCGAAATCGTCCAACTCCGCTTTGGAGCGGACCAAGTCGGCGTACGAGCGGCGCCAAGTTTCGGTTTTGAGCAATTCGCGGTCAACCAGAGGCAGTTCCTGGACCGGGGCAATTTTGCCAAACAGGTCCAGCGAAAACGCCACGGCCAGCAGCGCGAAGGTTGCGGTGAGCACCACCAATGCGAGGCGTGTTTGTTTGTTATCGTTCATCATGTTCTCCCTGGTGGACGCCGCGGGTCATTCCACGGTAGCCGGCAGCGGCGACGGGCCAAGCCCATGGCAGCGCCGGCCCGCGGACCGGATTGTCAGATTATTTCTTAAGAGTGAGGGCATACTTGGCGACGGCCTTCACATCGGCATCACTCATGTCCTTGAAGCCCTTCATGCGCACCTTGTCGCCATCCTTGACCCCATCCTTGACGACGGCCTCGATCTTCGCCGCGTCGAGCTTGGCAAGTTCGACCGTCAAATCCTTGATCTTGAGCTTTTTGCCCATGGCGGTGTCGCCCTTGCCATCGGCACCGTGGCATTTTGCGCACTCCTTGGTGAACACGGCGCTGCCATCATCGGCAGTGGCGTTGAGGGCTAAGGCCATAAAGGCGGCGGCGGTGACGAGGCTGAGTTGTTTCATTGTTTTCATGGTTATTTTGGTTGGGTGGAGTTGTTGGAGAATTGCAGGCGGAAATGTGCGAGACGGAGGGGTATGTGGGATGGTTCTTCAGAACACACAATCACTTATCAAATTACGCTCAGGAATGCGCAGGATATGCGCGGTTAATGCAGAGGATATGCGGAAGATATGCAATTTTACACTCAAAGATTTTTTAAGAATAGAACATGCTAGGGACAAAAATGAAGCATGACTTATGCAGGTGGCATCTTGGCTTCACGCGGGAAAATGGCCGACGGGAAGAAGGCGGCGGGGTGGGGTTTAGGGGTTGGATGGTTGGTCGATCACCTGAAAAGCCAAGTCGGCCCCGTGGGGGTTGAGTCGGGTTTGATCAGCTGGGTTAGTGCGATCGGCGGAGCTTTGGAGAAACTCCCGCACACAGATCGAAACGGTAGAACAGGCCCATGGCAAGCACCAATCTCTCAAATCCGTGAAATTCATCTCGGCGGTGAGGTCCCTCAAACCGCAGGAGACTCCTGAAGTTCAAAAAAGATCTTGACGCTGCGGCTGGCGGTTGCGGGATGCGGCTGTGCCCGTCCGATGCGATGTGCCTGCCCGTCCTTCTGGAAAATTGTTCGCTTTGGCTGTCCCAATCCGTTCTGCTCGTCGGGCATATTCGACGACTTGGCGGGTCGCATCCCGCGCTACATTGGCACGCTCGTGCTCGAAGACCCAGGCGTCGGCGATTTTCGTTAGAACGGGCAAAATCGCCCTGGAGGACTTCAGTGGGGCACAGCCAAGCGCGAATTCCAGCAAATTTGAGATGCCGTCGTTGTCAGTTCACCTTGCCATCTACAGACGCCCTAACCGCTGAGATAAAGAACGGCCACAGTCAGCAAATAGAAGATGATGGTTTTTTCTTCATGCTTTCTGGACCGCCAGAACTGACCGACACAGGCGGCCAGTGGGGCCAAATTGGAAACTCACGTGGTCCGCCCGCGTTCGGTCCAGTGACTTGGTCAGACCTTTCGAGGCTGCTGTCCTCTGTTTGATGTTTACACTTTCTCATCGATCTCTATTTGCTCCCTTCCAACTCTACAATCCGTTCCTTCAGCCTCTCCTTGAGAATTGCGAACACGGGCTTCAGTTTCGGCGGGGCTGGGTTCGTGAACAATTCATCCCACCTCTGCAAACTCTTCTTCAGTCTGTCCAAGTCTGCAGCAGAATTTCCCGTGTTCAGCCCATCAGTCCATTGCTTCAGGGCTTGTCGTTGCTCGTCGTCCAAGTCCGTCTCGGTCCAAGTCCGGACCGGGGTGACTTTCTCAGGCTGATGAGACACCAGGGACCGGCTCGCTCGGGCGTCTTTTGGCTGGTCGTCTCTTTGCTTCCTGCATCCGAGAATCAACACACAGCCCAAGGCAACCCAGATTTGTAGAAGTGTGCTCATATTGGTCCATTGAGGTAGGGACACCGGCTTCCCGGTGCCCCCCTCGCAGATCCCGGCGTGCGGAATTACCGCAGCGGGCTCCTCAGGAAAGCGCGCACACGGAACCAGCGCCGACACAGAGTGCCAGAACCAGTTCCCATTGCAAGCAGGAAGCGTGACACCGTGTTAGGGAATACTCGTTTCCCTGGTGGGTGCTATGCTTGCGTTGCTTCCCTGCCCACTCCTTCGCCCTGTGACCGGCGTTACCGTCTCTGACTACTATGGGCGGGT
>CAIKHZ010000273.1 GCA_903827375.1 Akkermansiaceae bacterium | reverse complement strand
CTGAATGTCTGAATGTCTGAATGTCTGAATGTCTGAATGTCTGAATGTCTGAATGTCTGAATGTCTGAATGTCTGAATGTCTGAATGTCTGAATGTCTGAATGTCTGAAGGTCTGAGAATCTACGATCTTCCATCCTCAATCTCTTCAAATACCCCGCCGCCCAGCAGTTGGCCGCCATCGTAAAACGCGCAAATTTGCCCGGCTGCGATCGCCCGTTGCGCCCGGTGGAAAGTAAGCTCCAGTTTCCCGTCGTCGCGAGGCTGCAACTCGGCGGCTTCCGCTCGTGACCGGTACCGCGGTTGCGCTTCGACCCGCCGGGCTGTGTCGAGCGGACCTGCCAACCCCGACACACTGCCGATCACGCAGCGCCGCGCATACAGGCCGGGCGAATCCATCCGGTCCCAGCCGATGACCAGTTGGTTTTTTGCTTGATCCTTGCCAACCACCACATACGCCATGCCTTCCTGCGGCGAGGCCACCCCATGTCCCTTGCGTTGGCCCAGCGTGTAGAGGTGAAGACCGCGGTGCTCACCCATCACCCGCCCTGTGGTATCGACGATTTGTCCGACCGAATCCGGCAGATAGTGGCGGAGAAAGTCGCTCATTTTCACCTGTCCCAGAAAGCAGATTCCCTGACTGTCCTTTTTCTCCGCCACTGGCAGGGCGAAGCGCCTGGCCACATCCCTCACCTGCGGTTTGAGCATTTCACCGGTTGGAAACAGCCCGTACCTGGCCTGTCTTTGGGTCATCAATGATAAAAAATAACTCTGATCCTTGTTCGGATCCGCTCCTCGTAGAATCACCGCACTGCCATCTGCCAACCGCCGTTTGCGCACGTAATGCCCCGTCGCCACAAAGTCGAATCCTTGCCCAAGCGCATACTCAAGAAATACCCCGAACTTCATCTCCCGGTTGCACCATACGTCCGGATTTGGCGTGATCCCTGAGCGATACCCATCAATCAGGTAATCCACAATCCGCTGGCGGTACGCCTCAATCAAATCAATCACTCGAAACTCAATCCCCAGAGCCTTCGACACCGCCCACGCGTCTGCAATATCCTGCTCCCACGGACAATCCCCCGGAATCCCCTCGTCGTTCACCCAATTCTTCATGTACCCAGCGACCACTTCGTGCCCCTCCTCCACCAGCAATGCCGCCGCCACAGAGCTGTCCACCCCGCCCGATAGTCCAACTAACACCTTCGCCATGCCGCTATTTTGCCCATCCTCGCTCTTTTTAACAAGCTCCTAACTCACAAGCAGCAGCAAAGCGGATCTTTCTCATCAGCACCCGAACCCGGCGCTGGCCGACCGCGGCGCTAACCTCAGATGAAATTTGGTGGGGCACAAGTTTCAGGCGAGCCGAAAGGTGTCTTGTAGCGGCGTGTCTGTGACCGCCGATGTGCCTGAGGTGTCTTGTAGCGGCGTGTCTGTGACCGCCGATGTGCCTGAGATGACCTCTGTCAAGGCGGCGGGTTCATTGGCGATTCAGGCTCATCGCTGCTGACATGCGCGCTGGGGACATACGCTGCTGACATGCGCTGGGGACATACGCTGGGGAGCGCCGGCGTCCCGCCCGCAGCTTGCGGCATCCTGCCGCAATGCAAAGCTCAGGTGCCGCCCCTGAGATAGCCGCTCGCTCCAGCGGCACCCATTCCGCAGCACAGGATTTGGCCTTTTTAGGTGCGTTCCTTATGTCCGTTCGGCAAGATGCCGAACGTTGCCGCCAAGATGGCGGCGCTCCCCGCCAAATACGCTGCTGACATGCGCTCCCCGCCAAATACGCTGCTGACATGTGCGCTGGGGACATGCGCTGCTGACATGTGCGCTGGGGGCCTACCTCTATCAAGGCGACAAATATTTTTGCGCAGCTCCTGACCTTGTCTGCAATTTCAGGGAATTGACTTTGCTCGATTCTGTGGCGCTTTTGTGGTTGAACACTGAGTTCTGACCTCACCCAAACGAGCCCGGAAATCAAAATCGGAAAGGTGTCGAAAATTGAGGAACTTGGCCTGTAAAGCGGGTGCTCGCCGAGCTGGGCTCGGCGTTCCCGGGGGGCATGTCTTGGGAGGGTGTAGTTCGCTTGAGGCGTGACAATCTTCGATGGGGTGGGCAGGCTTGGTTCAGGCATGAATATCCTGGCAAAGAACCTGCTCATTCTGGCCTCGGCGGGGTCGGGCAAAACATTTCAGTTGGGCAACCGGGTGATCGGATTGGTGGTGGGTGGAGTGGCACCAGAACGCATTGTGGCCCTGACGTTCACCCGCAAGGCGGCCGGTGAGTTCGCGGATGCGGTGCTCACCAAGCTGGCCAAGGCGGCAGCCAGCGAGGTGGAGGCGGCGGGGTTGCGGCGGGAGTTGGCGCTGCCGGACGCGGATTTCGGGGAGGCGCTTGAGCGGGTGCTGCGGGTCCTGCCACGCATCATGCTGGGGACGATGGATGGATTTTTTGCCAAGGTGATTCGTGGATTCCAGTATGAGCTGGGGCTCACGGGCGGGCGATTTGATTTGTTGGAGGGGGCGAGGGCGGCGGCGGCCCGGGATGAATTGCTGGAATCGGTGTTGGGGGCGGCATCGGTGGATGGGGCAGGAGATGAGTTTTTTCATGCGTTCCGGCGGGCAATGTTGGGCAAGGAAGAATTGCGGGTGTTAGGCGGGTTGCGGGAATTCGTGGACGATTGGCAGGGCCGCTACCGGGCGGCCAGGGAGGTGGCGTGGGGGCCGGAGGTTCTGGCGGTTGAGGCACTGGGGGCCTGGGAACAAAACAAGCATGGGTTGCTGGCAACCGTCTGGGATGGGTTGGATGGGATCAAAACCACGGACAAGCGGCAGCGCGCGGCGCTCGAAAAAGTCCTCGAGAAGTTGGAGGCACACACCATCGGCAGCGGCAGTCTTGGCAGCGCGAGTGGATTGCTAGAAACCCTGCAGGCAGCAGTGGCGGAGGGCGGTCACGGCGTGTTAACGGTCAGGTTTTACAAGGAATTTGAGATTGGCGGGGCGGCGGGCGAGGCGCTGCGCGAGGCGGTCGAGTTAGCTGCGCATTGCGAGATGGCCGCGGCTCTTCAGCGGACTCGAGCTCTGCGCGAGGTGGTGGCGGGCTTTGATGCGCTGTGCGAAAAGAAGCTGCGGCGGCGAGGGATGTTAGGGTTTGATGATGTGAAATTCCTGATGGGTGCGTGGGCCACGAGCGAGAAGGCACGCTTGGGGCGCGAGGCCGTGGACTTCCGACTGGATGCCCGATACGACCATTGGTTGCTCGATGAATTCCAAGACACGAGCCGGGCGGATTGGTTAGGCTTGTTGCCGTTGATGGATGAGGCTGTGGGGGCCGAGGATGGGACGATGTTCATTGTGGGGGACCGAAAGCAGTCGATTTACGCGTGGCGCGGCGGGGAGGTTGGGTTGTTTGACGAGGTAAGGCGGCGTTATCAGGGCGGGCTGGAAACCGAGGTCATGGCCGAATCGTGGCGCTCGTGTCCGGAGGTGCTCGCACTGGTCAATCAGGTGTGCGGCACCCAGCAACTCCTGCAAAATTTGTTTGGTGACGTGGCCGATCGCTGGGAGTGGCAGGAGCACGTGGCCGCAGCCAAGTTGCAAGGGCTCGGCATGCGTGGTGAGGCACGGGTGGAAGTGGTGGCTGGCAAATGGGCGGAGAGATTGGAGCGCCTGGTTGGTTTGTTAGTCGAGCTGGGGATTGGGCGGCGCGGGGTTTCGTGTGGTGTGTTGGTGCGCAATAACAAGCAGGTCAGGGAAGTGGCTGATCACCTTCGAGCGGCGGGATTTGACGTGATCGAGGAAGGCCGGCGCGAACCGGCGAAGGATAATCCGGTGGGCATTGCTCTCGGGCATTTGCTCAAGTGGCTGGCGGATCCCGCTGATGCTTTTGCGTGGGAGGTGGTGGAGATGTCGCCGCTGGCCGCGGTGCTGCGCGAGCGCTTTGGCACCGCATGGCAGGCGCTTTGGGAGGGTTTGTCGGGCCGTGCCTCGGTCGTCGGCTTTGCGGGTATGCTCGAGGAGCTGCTGGAGGTCTGTTGGGACGGTTGGTCCGACTTTGGGCGGCGGCGGGCCGGTGACCTGCTGGCGGCCCTCGCGGCCCTCGATGCACAGGGCGGCGCAACATTGCGCGAGGCGGCCGATCGGGTCGATCGCTTGGAAGTTTCCCAAAGTCCGGGTGTTGCAGCGGTGCAAGTGATGACCATCCACAAGGCCAAGGGGCTCGGCTTCGATGTGGTCGTGTTGCCGGACATTCCGGGTGAGGGCATACCGCAGACCCAACGGTTCACCGTCGCGCAGGGCGATGGCTGGATCAGCCAGACGCCGCCGAAATGGGCGCGTAACATCCTCCCACCCATGCGTGAGGCGGAGGCACGTTGGGCCGCCGATCAGCGCTACGAGGCATTGTGCACGCTCTATGTTGCGCTCACCCGGGCCAAACGCGGACTGTATGTTCTGCTCGAGCCACCACCTAAGACGCGCGACGAGGACCGCGCGTCGTTGTCCAATTGGTTGGAGCAGGCACTTGGTTCAAGCGGCGAGCCGGGCATCGTCTATCAAAGCGGCTCGGCCGATTGGATAGATGGGGTGCCTCAAACAGAAAAGAAGGCGGATGCGGAGGCGCGGCCGACGCTCGGAGTCGGGGTAGCGCGGCGCGAGCGCTGCACGCCGAGCCACACCCCCACGCACCAGGCAGCGAGCGGGCCTACCAGAAAGACCGCTGCGGGGATGCGGTTTGGCAGCGCGGTGCATGCGGCGTTTGAGCGGGTGGGATGGATCGATGAAACTGCGCCGGACTTGCCAGACGACGAGGCGGGGCACTTGGTGGCTGGCTTGCTGGAAATTTCCGCCTTGCGCGGCACGTTCGAGCGAAACGGACGCAATGTGGATTTGTTCCGCGAGCAGCCGATCGATGCGCTTATCGATGGTCGCTGGCTCAGTGGGGTGATCGACCGCTTGCACGTTCACCGCGATGCGGCAGGTGCGGTGACGCGGGTGGAGGTGATCGATTTCAAGACCGACGCGCTGGGGGAGTTGAGCGAGTTGGTCACGCGGCATGGCAGCCAGATGCAGGCGTACCGGGAGGTGATGGAGCGGGCGTTTCCCGGGGTGCCGGTGGAGGGGTTACTATGTTCAACCCATCTGAAAACGACGGTTTATACAAAATGAACCGCTGCTGATGATCGTGCAAGCCGCTGCTTTGCAGATGATTGTGAAATACTCTAGAAATAGGGAGGTTTACGGACCCGGTTCCTTCCGGTAATCAAGATGCGCCTCGTGCAGCGCATATCATCCAATTCCATGTGAAGTCTGACATTCCGCTAAAAGTCTGACTTGCCACTAACGGAAAATTTGATTTCATCCATCAACCACACAATTCTCATGACGCCATATCATTCGATTCCTCTCGCGTGCTCCGCTCTCTATATGATCACAGGGGCATTCATCCCGCTGCAGGCCGCAGTGACAGTTTCCTATCCACGTTGTGAATATTTAACAAACCCGTCCGGCCTGGATGTCGTCCGGCCACGGTTGTCATGGGTGGTTGAATCCGGGCAACGCGGTGAGAAACAGACGGCATATCAGATATTGGTGGCGTCCTCTGCAAAACTCCTCGGCCAGGGCACCGGCGATCTCTGGGATAGCGGTAAGGTGACGGGCGACGCGACAAATCAAATTTTCTATCATGGTTCGCCACTGCATTCCCGGGCTCAATGTTTCTGGCAAGTGCGGGCTTGGAGCCAGGACGACCAACCGTCCCCTTGGAGTAAGCCTGCTTGTTGGAGCATCGGCCTGCTCCAGGCGGCGGATTGGAGCGCCAAATGGATAGATGCCACTGCGAAGACATCCGTCCCCGCAGGTCAGGCACCTGTCGTCATTCGACTCGCGGCCTATCAAGCGGTCGATGGCAGTGCATCGCTCGACGTAACCGCCAAGATCGCCGCACTGGCTCGGGCCGGGGGCAAGTCGGTGCAAGTGGAAAACGAAACATTTGGCAAAGACCCGGCTTTCCATCACGTCAAACACCTGCGAGTGGAATACGAGATTGCTGGCCAAAAAACGCTGCGGACATTTCCTGAAAAAGCGACCGTTCGCATTCCCGAGGATTTGCCGCCGCCCCCGGTCATCCGTCATGCGCTCTATGAGGCGTTGGATGGTTCGGGCTCGCTTGATGTGACGCAAAAACTCACCAAGCTGGCACTAGCAGGAAACTTTTCCATAACTGTGAACAATGAATCGTTAGGCAAGGATCCAGCCTTCGAGCACATCAAGCGTCTGCGCGTGGAGTTCGTTGCCAATGGCCGCACCTTCGTCAAGACATTCGATGAAAAGGCACAGGTGAATTTTCCGACGGACATGGCGGCACCGCCAACCATCCCTTATCTCCGAAAATCATTTGACGTAGCCAAGCCGGTCACCCGGGCCACAATCTACGCCACCGCCCTTGGTATCTATGAGCTACGGCTCAACGGCAAACGCGTCGGCGACCATTTTCTCGCCCCGGAATGGACCGATTTTTCGAAGCGTCTTCGCTATCAGGAGTATGATGTGACGTCTCTGGTGGCGGCCGGGGCCAATGTACTAGCTGCTCAGGTGGCCAATGGCTGGTATAGCGGCCACATTGGCAATGGCGGATATCAGCGTTGGGGAACGAGTCCTGCACTCTTCTCCCAACTTGAACTGATATATGCCGACGGCACCACCCAACGCATCATCACCGACGGCACATGGAAATCACACACCAGCCCGCTGCTGGCCACTGATTTTATGTTAGGTGAGGATTATGACGCCACACAGGAAATCCGCGGCTGGGACCGGCCGGGATTCACCGATTCGGATTGGTTGCCTGTGGTGGAGCGTAGCGAAGCGATTCGCGCCATCGATGGACAAGTGATGGAACCGGTTCGCCAGTTGCGCGAAGTGCCCACCACGGCTTTGACCCAGCCCAGGCCGGGACATTGGACGTATGATTTGGGGCAGAACATGGTCGGTGTGGTCCGCCTCAAAATCACTGCCAGCGCTGGCACCCGCATCACGCTGCGCCATGCGGAAATGCTCAATCCCGACGGTACGATCTACACAGCCAACCTCAGGGGGGCGCCCTCCATCGACACCTATATCTGCAAAGGCGAAGGAACCGAAACCTGGCAACCGAAATTCACCTTCCACGGGTTTCGTTATGTCGAATTGACAGGCGTCCCGGGCACGCCCGCCAAGGAGGCTGTTACCGGTATTGTGATTGGTTCGGATACGCCGCGAACCGGTGAATTCGTCTGCTCGGACGCCCGCGTCAACCAACTCCAATCGAACATCGAATGGGGCCAACGTGGCAACTATCTGAGCGTGCCAACGGATTGCCCGCAACGCGATGAACGCCTCGGCTGGATGGGTGATGCCCAAGTGTTCGTTCGTACCGCCACCTACAACTCCGATGTTGCAGCATTCTTCACCAAGTGGCTCGTCGATGTGACTGATAGCCAGGAGCCCACCGGCCAGTTCGCCGATGTCTCGCCGTTTGCCGGCCCCTCCAAGGGCACTCCGGCATGGGGCGATGCGGGAGTCATTTGCCCATGGACGATCTACCAGGCATACGGCGACCTGCAACTGCTGCAACGGCAGTATCCGGCAATGGTCAAATGGGTCGAGTATTGCCAGAGCCAGAGTGTGAAGCACATTCGCAGCGGCAATCGCGGCAGTGATTACGGAGATTGGCTGTCGATTGGTGCCGACACCTCCAAGGAGCTGATAGGCACGGCCTATGATGCCTATTCGACGGCACTTGTAGCCAAGGCGGCTGCGGCTCTTGGCAAGACCACTGATGCACAGAACTATGAGAAACTCTTCGAATCGATCAAACAGGCGTTCGCCGAAAAGTATATCTCAGCAGATGGTCACGTCGCCGGCAACACCCAGTGCGGGTACGTCATGGCACTCAAGTTCAATCTGCTTCCGGCCGAACTCCGTGCAAAGGCCGCCGACTACCTTGAAGCAGATATCATTGCCAAAGGTTATCACCTATCCACTGGCTTCGTCGGAGTTAGCTATCTCCTGCCGGAACTCACCAAGGCCGGGAAAATCGACACCGCGTACCGCCTGTTGTTGCAGGATAGCTTTCCCTCATGGCTGTTTTCGGTGAAAATGGGTGCCACCACCATCTGGGAGCGCTGGGATGGATGGACGCCGGATAAGGGATTTCAAGACATCGGCATGAATTCCTTCAATCATTACTCACTCGGATCCTGCGGTGAGTGGCTCTACGCCTGCGTCGCCGGCATCGACTGCGACCCTGCGCAACCTGGTTTCAAGCAGATCATCATCAAACCGGTGGTGGGCACCAAGCTCAGCGGGGCCAGTGGACGATTGAATTCGATTCACGGCATGATCACCAGTTCGTGGACTTCGAGTAAAGGCAAGTTCACCCTGACAGCCGGGATTCCGGCAAATACCACTGCCACGGTTTATGTGCCAACTCAGGACGCGGCCTGCGTGCTTGAATCCGGCATGCCTGCCGCCGATTCACCAGGGGTGAAATTCCTCCGGATGGACGCCAGTGCCGCTGTGTTCGCAGTGACATCCGGGCTCTATCAATTCAGTGTTAGCAGCAAGCCGCAATGAACCGCCAGCAATTCCTCCGCGCTTCCTTGGCAGGCTTCATCTCTTGGCGCGTGGCACCCACTCAAGCCGCCGCCGCAGAAGCGCCTTCTGACATTCTTGCCAAGGCCAAGGAGGTCACGGCGGCTATTCATGCCAAATACTGGATCATTGAACAATCGCTCTATCGGGCCGCACCAGGTGCCAATCATCCCGAGATGCTCTGGGCCTGCGGTGTCCTGTTTTCGATGTTGGTGGCAGCGGCTCGTCATGAGCCACAGACGTACCGGCGGGATCTGCTGAAGTTTTTTGAGGGGCTTAACCGTTACTGGGATAGTGCGGTGAAGATTCCCGGCTACGAACCGTGCCCAACCCAAGGCAACGGCAATGATAAGTATTACGATGACAACGCCTGGATGGTGCTGACCTTCGCCGAGGGCTATCAGCTCACCGGCGAAATGAAAATGCTCACCCGCGCCTGTGAGACGCTCGCATTTGTGATGAGCGGTTGGGACGATGCGCTGGGTGGTGGCATCTGGTGGCATGAGTTGCACAAAGACAAGCGAAAGAATACGTGCAGCAACGGGCCTGCTGCGGTTGGCTGCCTGATGTTGGCAAAACACCGCCCGGATCGCCGCAAGCGAATGATTGAGCGGGCCGTGGAAATCGTTAACTGGACGCGCAGCAATCTTCAGGGGGAAGACGGGCTTTACATGGACTCTATCCAAGAGACGACCCGAGATATCAATCGTGCGGCTCTCACCTATAACTCAGCCATGATGATGCGTGCCGAGTTGATGTTGCACCAAGCCACTGGCGATGAATCCCATCTCAAGGAAGCCCGCCGCATCGGTGGCGTGGCCGACAAACTCTGCCAAGGTGATACCTCGGTTTACCGGGATCCTCCGCGCTGGGCCCACCTGATGGTCGAGGCCGACCTCGAACTCGACCGCAAAACCGGCGACGCAGGAGCCCTCCGGCGGGCCATCGCCAACGCCGACGCCTATTACAAGCGTTGGCAAACAGGCGCGGACACTCATCTCATCGACCTGGCATCCATGGCCCGCGTGCTGTGGCTTGTGGCAGAACGTGAAACTGAGATTGGACGCGAGTTTTGGAAAAAAATGGATGCCCCGGCCAGCTAAGACCGTAGCAACATGCTGCGAAATG
>CAIKHZ010000272.1 GCA_903827375.1 Akkermansiaceae bacterium | reverse complement strand
GTCTCCCCACCCCCATCCAAATCATGTGAAAGGTGTTTTTTCAGCTTTACACTTTTTTTGCATGGAATAACAGAAATGTTTTGCTAGTTTTGGCGCGAATAAATATTTGCAATAGCTTAATTATTAACAGATTGTGGGATTTGCAGATCCCGGAAATCGCCCTTGGTTATCCCTAACTGCAAGTGTAAAGCAGTGTAAAGCAAACCCCAAAAATGGGGCGAAAACGGGTGTTTTGTGGCGGAACATCCGTGGGCGGCGGGGGTCAGGAATCCGCCCCGTCCGGGAAGAAAATCCGGGGTTGCCACCCGAGTTGCGCCTCGGCGGCCGTGTTCGACGCGAGGGTTTCTGGCACGTCCGCCGGATGGGCGGCTTGATGTTCCACCATTGGCGGGGCGGCTTCCCTGGCGGCTGCCAGCATGTCCATGACCGAGTGGTTTCTGCCGGTGCCGACGTTCAGGACGGTCGAGCCGGGACCGGGCCACCGCAGCGCCTGTTCGACCGCCCGGGCCACGTCGGCAACGTGGGTGAGGTCGCGGCGCTGGCTGCCGTCGCCGTTGATGATGAGCGGTTGGCCCGCCTTGATGCGGCGACGGAACGCTTCCAGGGCAAGATCGGGCCGCTGCCCCGGTCCCCAGACCGAGAAAAACCGAAGCGCCACGAAGCGCAGGCCGTGGAGCCGGGAGTAAAGGCGGCCCCATTGCTCGCCGTGGAGTTTGGTGAGGGCGTAGGGGCTGCACGGGTTGGCTGGGGTCGATTCCTCGGCCGGCAGGGGTGTTTCCGGGCCATAGACGCTGGACGACGAGGCGAACACGAAGTGGGGGATGCCCATGCGGCGGCAGAATTCCAGCAGGCGGATGGTGCCGATGACGTTGGTGATTTCGTATTCAAGCGGGCGGTCCATCGACGGGCGCACACCGGCCAGCGCGGCAAGGTGGACCACAGCGTCGAAGGTCCGGTCGGGCAAGTCCCCCCGGCGGATGTCGCAGACGTGGAACGCCACGCCCACTGGCAGCGGATCCTTTGGCGGGATGTGGTCGAGGCCGGTGACGCGGTGCCCTGCCGCATGCAGGTGCCGGACAACGTGGGTGCCTATGAAACCCGATGAACCGGTGACGAGGATGGAAAGCGGAGCCATACCCCGCGGAGGGAGTCAACCGGTCTGCCAAGCCGCCAACCCCTGCAACAGACACCCGTAGGGCTGAACTACTGTAACCAATGTCTCACTTGATCCAGATCCATTCAAGCTCAGCCCTGATTCTCTTCACAACCTCCACCATCTCATTAGATCCACCTTCCAACCCGTTCTTCCGCAGGAAAGCCTGCCACATCAACTGCTTGTTCCGCGCAAAGTCATCTGACAACCCCGTGGGCAATTCGCATGGAAGCTCGGCGCTCCGGCGATTGAAAGTCGCCTGCAGTGCTTTGAACAGCAATGCCTTGTCGATCGCTCCACCATCAAGCAGAAAGTCCAGGTCGAAGAAGTCCTTCATTCTGGAATTCTGTGCATCCAACCGCACCAAGGCTTCAAACTTTTCGGCGATCACCGTGCTGACCGGATAGACCCGCAGAGATGCCGTTGGCATTCCAGTCAATAAGCCTGGAAACTCACGGATCTCCGGTTCCGGCACGACGGAGTCACCAAAGCCCACGTCCACCCGCACCGGTATCCGCACGTTGCCCAACATCGCACGAAAATTCACCCGCACCCCACCATAAGTCATGTCTTCCCGAATTGTATCCACCACCAGCGAAGATTCATCGAACCGGAGAGCGTCTTCAGGGGCTTCGATCCGCATGATGGCAAGAACCGATTGCCGAACCGAATCCAGATTATCCGGACCGAATCCTAACAAGTCCAGATCCCGCGTCGGGCGATGCATCTTGCGATTCCACACGTGGAAAAGCGTCGCTCCTTTCAGGACATAGCAGTTGGATTCCTCCGAGAGACTCAGGCGGTACAGGAATCGCTCGATTCCGTATTGTGAGAGCACGAAATCAAAAGCCTCGCTGCTGTTGCGCGCATGATTCAACAAACGTTGGCGGATCGATTCGACAAGACCTTCGTGCTTCATGAGACAAGGGATTCCAGATAAGGTTTCATCACCCGTGTCATCCGGCAAAGTCCGGCGATGCGGTTGATCTCGGCAAGGTTGAATCGGCGGGACCTCCATCCTTCCCTGAGGGCTTCAAGAGCCACTTCCAGTCCGATTTTGTTGCGGTAACGGAAAAGATCGACCACCGTTCTCGCCACCGAATAGACCCGGATGAGAGTGCCTTCCACGCGGTGTTCCGCCAGTCCGAGATCGAATTGTTGCGGACCAAAACGGACCACCCTGACTGGTGGCGAACCGGGTGCCGGTTTCCTATCCTTGGGGCCGATTGCGATCCAGACTTCGTGCGGATTCTGGGTCGTCAGGTCATGGAACCGCAGAGCGCTGAGCAGGCAGATGGCAGCGTGTGGCACCCGTCTCGAAACTTGAACCAGTGAATGGTGCTCGGATGGGGCCACGCCTGGAAGCGCGTACAGTCCATAGGCAACCCGTTCGAGCTCGCCTTCGTTGGCGGCCTGCCTGATTTGAGCACGGTTCATTCCGCGTTGCTCAAGCTCCTTGGACCTCAGCACAGTGGCTCCAGCATAGAGTTTCTTAAGGGCTGTTGGCGGGTGATGAATCATCGGAATGTTGGTAATTGTATTTTATTACCGACATTTTGCAATGGCTATTTTGGCCACCTTTCCGAATATCATTCTTCAACAGGCCCGCACCAGGGCAACCAACCGCTCGATGTGGGGCACGGATAGTTCGTTCGGCCCGAGGCGGACCACCCGCCAACCGGCGAGCGCGGCCTCCAGGTATTTTCCCAGGTCGGCGGCGAAACCCGCGCCGCGGTTGTGGCGGCCGTTCACGTAGATGCCACCCTCGATTTCAATCAGGGTCCGGCTGGCCAGGTGGGCAAAGTCGGCCCGCCATTTGCGAACCGGGTGAAAGCGGAATTCCTTTTCCAACACTGGCCCACCCAGCGCCCGCCACAGTGTCTCAAAGCGGCTCTCCAGCCTGCTGGGCGGCTTGCCATCCCGGAACACCATGCGGGCGCGGAGCTTCATCACAGGGGCAATTTCGCCTGGTTGGGGTCGTCCACCGAGGTTTCGATTTCGTCCGTGGTGATCTTGGACACGCGGCACGTCACCTTGAGTTTGGTGGGCGAGTGCGAGCGGTCGAAGGTGACGCGGAATCCGAGGCTGAACTTGCCGTCTTCATCGGCGCTGTCTTCGGCCTCTTTGAAATGGGTGTTGAGGAGTTCCTTCACCGCGTCGATGGCGG
>CAIKHZ010000271.1 GCA_903827375.1 Akkermansiaceae bacterium | reverse complement strand
GCCGTGGATTTGCTCGCCCGGCATTCCCGGCGTGCGGAGGACTTGGAGGCAGAGTTGGTAGGCATCCCAGTTGAATTGGATTCCGGCGGCCGACATCTCACGCTGGGCGCGACCGGTCCAGAAAATGGAAGCCCGATCGCCGCGCTCGAGGATCGGGATAACCGCGTCGAGCCAGTGCTGCGGCAGAGGGGCGACGGCGGTTTTCTTGGCGGGCATGGGAGGGTCATGTAGAGAAGGTATGAATTCATACCTGATTTGCAAGCGGTTTTTTTGAGCCGCTCAAAATGGGGCCTTGGGTCATGATTTCGGTTTGCCGTGTAATCCCTGAATCCTGAGCCTAGCCTTCTCCGTTCCTAGATCGAGCACCATGGCGGCAGTCGGGTGGATATAGAAGTGAGCATTGGTCAGCGGTAATCTGTGATGGTTAGGTATCATGGGTCAGGGCCGCCCCTTCATCATCGCGAGATTGGCCTCGGCGAAGGCCTTGCCCATGAGGGCGAAGGTTTTGGCGCAGCCGAGGTAGTGATAGCCGGCGTTGGATGCGCCGCGGGCCCACTTGGCGGCTTCCGCGGGGCTGATGAGCTCGGCCTCGAACTTTTTGAGGTATTCCTTTTGTTGGGCCTCGTCCATCGAGCCGTCCTTGTTCGGGCTGTTCTTGTCCTTCACCTTGAGCAGGTAGCCCATCTGTTTCACCTTGGCGTGTTTCGCGTCGATCACCGCGAGTTCCTCCGCCCAGAACGGCGCGGTTTGCACCGCGGCGACGTTGCCCTTGAATTCCGGCATCGCTGCGGGGGCCGCCATGGCCTCGCGGAAGGAGACCGTGTTGCCCTTGGCATTCAGGCCGTCCACGCCGAGCACGCCGATGACGAAGGGCATCTTGGGCGCCTTGAGGTCCTTGCGCACGTCGCGGATGAAATCGGCCAGCCACTCGCTGTATTTCGAGTAATCGTTGGTTTTGCCATCCGGTCCTTTGGGATAGGTGTTGCCATCCACCAGGTCATTGAAGCCCTGGAGCCAGATGAAGCCGGAGATTTCATAACCATCGGCGGGAACATAGGCTGGGCAGACGCGCTTGGGATCGGCCAGCACGCTCTTCACGTGGTCGATCATGAAGTGATAGAAGCGGCCGCATTCCTTCGCCTTTTTGGCTTTTTCCGCCTCGATGTCCTTGCCCTGCTTTTTCATCTGCTCGATCCGCGCCTCGCTGAACACGTAGGGCCCGGCGCTGGGCGGGCGGAACTCGGTGTTGAGGCTCCGGCCGCCCCACGCGGTCTTGATGAGGAGGACCGGCTCCTGGAGCGCCGCATCCATGGCCAGCCCAAAGGTGAACTCGGGGCCGATCTTGCCGCCGTCCTGGGTGGGATTGGAGCCTCTGGCGCCGAATCCCGCGGTGAGCTTGCCGGTGCCCTCGCCATTGGCGTTGCCCTCGTAATGGCCGGTCAGATACGAGATCCACACATGGTCAGCGACGGCCGGCTTTCCATCCGGGCCGCGCATTTGCTTGAGCAGCGGCGCGGTGGCGGGGTCGTCACCGATGTAATCGAAGGTCTCGACGCGCGCGTGGCCCTCCATGTTCGACTGGCCGGCGAGGATGAAGACTTTCATTGGCTTCGCTTCCACGCCGAGGGTGGCGAGAAGCACGGATGTTAGAATGGCGGCGGTGGATTTCATGGTGGTGGATCGTGTGAAGTCTATACGACGCGTGCTCGCGCGGCCTTGCAGGGATCGACCGGCTGCATGGCGCGAGAAGGGGGAAGGCCAAATATGAGTCCTGCAACGGCTTGCCACACTGACTGGTCTTGCGGTGTTCTGCCGCCGGGATTGAGCGGATTGCAAACTCGACGGTATTTCGGCCATCTTTTGACGGCCGAAATTTTAACGCAATACATTGTTTACCAATGTATTATAGAGTTTCATGTTTATGTCACCGAAAATGGAATCCGCACCCTTGTGGCTACTACGGAGATCCGAAGCGCAGTTGCCGCTGCTCGCCCCGCCAGATAGAGAACTACCGCCAACGGATATCAGGACCATTGTTAGACCGCAAGGCTCGGGCATTCATGTTGCTGAATGGCGATACTGCGTGTCAGACGGCACTCGCCCATGACCGCATCCACAAGGTCGCCCGCACCCTGGCCGATCTGGCAGCATCGCCTAACATCCGCCCGCAGGACATCCTGGAAGCCATCCAATACCGCCGCAGTTTCCAGATCATGCCGGCTGAAACGTCGGGCCGCCCGCTCCGCCGTGTAGGCCGGAAATCCTAACAGCCGTAGGTCCGCGTGGATTTTGAGGTGGAGGTGAACGTGATCGTTGACGACGTGTTTTCCCAGAT
>CAIKHZ010000270.1 GCA_903827375.1 Akkermansiaceae bacterium | reverse complement strand
GAAAGAAACGTGCCGCACATCTGGCATGTGGATGGCAATGGCCACGACCCGACGCACTGGGGTAGCAGCCTCTATGAGTTCGCGCAGAAGGTCTTCCGTTAGCCGTCAACGCCGGCGTCCTGCAAAGAATCCCGCCGCCGAGACCCCTTAATTCTCCCGCCTCAATGGGGTCGTCAAAGTCGCAAAGCGGTCGATTAAACAGGATTCATAAATATAGTCGCCAGTGCCAACCGAGCTTCACGCGCAGCCGCCAAGAAGGCTGCCGCCTTCCGAACTGATCCTATCCATCCAGGGTGCATAATGAGCGGGTTAAATGGGTACTAGGACGCAACACGCGCCGCGAGCAGGGGCGCAGCATCCTGCTGCTGCTTTCGCTCATCGCCACCGTGCTCTCTCTTGCTTGCTGGGCCGCACGGCTTATTTACGGCTGGTTTACGGTTGGTGAGCGCCGTGATGAAGCACCCATAAGCATCGCCTTCACCCAAAATCTCGGACGTGAGCCTGGTGGGGCTTGAGAATCGGAGATTTTCGAAAAAGTGCGGACGTGCAGACAAATTGGCTCCTCCAAAGCGTTTATCCTGTGTCGCGACACATTAGGCGGTCCGACTGAGATGCCCCCAAGGTTAATGGGTTTTCCTTGGAGGATGATCAGTCGGGCCGCTTTTTTTTCGTAAAGCCTACCATGGCTCCGGTCATGGCGAAATCCTCAGGGGGAAACAGGGAGGAGCCGGGATTGACACCAGGCTGAGGAATCGCGATACCTGCCACCGTCAATCCGACCCAATCCAATCCATGAGAAAGTTCACGCTGCCAGTTTTATTTTCCCTCGTCGTTGCGGTTTGCAACGCGGGCGAACCTTATCATTTCATCAAGGAGATTCCCGTCAGCGGCGACGATGGATGGGATTACCTGTCGGTGGATTCGGTGGCGCAGCGGCTTTACGTTTCGCACGGAACGAAAGTCGTCGTGATTGATTTGAACAAAGATGCGGTCGTCGGTGAGATTGCCGATACGCCCGGTGTTCACGGTATGGCCATCGCAGCGGAATTGAATCGCGGCTTCACCAGCAACGGCCGGGAAAACAAGGCGGGCATCGTAGATTTAAAAACGTTGCAGACGATTTCCAAAGTGCCCACCGGCGATAACCCTGACGCAATGTTGTATGAGCCGGGGCGGCAGGAAGTTTACATGTTTAATGGTCGCGGTGAATCTGCCACGGTCATCGACGCGAAGTCTGGCAAGGTTGTCGCCACCATACCACTCGGCGGCAAGCCCGAATTCGCGCAGGCAGATTCCAAGACTGGCCTTGTGTTTTGCAATCTTGAAGACAAGAACGAACTCCTCTCCATTGATATCAGCAAGCACGAGGTGGTGAAGCGCTGGCCGATCACCCCGGGCGAAGGTGCCTCCGGTTTGGCGTTGGACGGGAAAAACCACCGCCTGTTCCTCGGCTGCGGCGGTAGCAAGACGATGGTGATGATGGACAGCAACAGCGGCAGGGTTCTCGCGAGCGTACCGATTGGCGAGGGCGTGGATGCGAACGCCTATGATCCGGGAACACAATTGGCGTTTGCTTCCTGCGGCGACGGCACGACTACCATTGCCCGTGTGGACGGCGACAAATTGGCCGTCGTGCAAACATTGAAGACGGAACCGGGTTCGCGGACAATGGCGTTAGATCCGGCGACCCATAAGATCTATCTGGCTGCGGCGAAGTTCGATGCCCCGGCAGCAGGTCAACGTCGTGGCAAGATGCAGCCGGGCAGTTTCAGAATCTTGATTTACGGCACTGAACATAAGTGAGGACATTTCATCTATTGATGACAAGATGATCTACTATGGCAGCGTGCAGGAAAGCCGTGACGAGGCATCCATGCGCATCGCCTTCACCTACATCCCGGATGCGGGGCTGGAAGGGGGATTGAGGGATTGATCGCCTTGACATTGCCCCGCTGCTCCTGTGACCTCCGCGCATGGCCACCAAGCAAGAATCCATCAAAGACAAGTATTCCAAATCCCAGATCCTCGACGCAATACAGCAAATCAAGCCGAACCCCGTCTCAGTTGAATAACTCCGAGAAAAACGCCTGGGCCGCCACCCACGATCTGCGGTCGGCGGACTCGTTGTAAGCCGCGCCCTTGCTATTGTCGTTGCCCGCCTCCCTCTGGGTGAATGAGTGGACAGCCCCACCG
>CAIKHZ010000269.1 GCA_903827375.1 Akkermansiaceae bacterium | reverse complement strand
CTCAAGGCGGAGCGTGAACAAGGGATCACCATTGATGTGGCTTATCGCTATTTTGCCACGCCCAAACGCAAGTTCATCATAGCCGACACTCCGGGCCACATTCAATACACCCGCAACATGGTCACCGGCGCATCCACCGCCAATCTGGCCATCATCCTTATCGACGCCCGCAAGGGGGTCATCGAGCAGACAAAGCGCCATTGCTTTGTCGCCAATCTGTTGCGGATCCAGCACCTGGTCGTGGCCGTCAATAAGATGGATTTGGTGGGCTTCAGCGAGGAGGTTTACAATGACATCGTCGAGGCATTTCGCGAGTTTGTGTCGCGCCTAGACAACATCGTCGAAATTACCTTCATCCCGATTTCTGCGCTCAACGGTGACAACATTGTTGATAAATCCACAAACATGCCTTGGCATGCCGGCCCGACGTTGCTCTATCATTTGGAAAACGTCTATGTCGCCGGCGAGGAAAATCATGTCGAGGCACGCTTTCCCGTTCAATGGGTGGTTCGCCCAATGAGTGATGAGTGGCACGACTTCCGCGGCTACGCTGGCCGCGTCGCGGGCGGCGTCTTCAAACCCGGTGACGCCGTCACTGTGCTGCCATCCGGCTTTACCTCGTGCATCAAGACGATCCACAGCCCAAGCGGTGAAGTCAGCGAAGCCTTCGCCCCTCAGTCAGTCTGCCTCACACTCACCGACGAAATCGATATCTCCCGCGGCGACATGCTGGTGAAAGCCAACAACCCGCCGCAGGTCGGCCAAGACATTGAGGCGATGATTTGCTGGTTTTCAGCGCGCCCAATGCCCCCGCGTGCCAAGCTCATCCTCCGGCACACGACCCAGGAGGTGAAGGCGGTCATCCAGCATGTGAGGTATCATGTCGATATCAACACGCTGCACAAAATCGAGGGCGTAGAGGGGTTTGCAATGAATGACATCGGGCGCATCAGTCTGCGAGCCGCCGTCCCCTTGTTCTACGATTCCTACTGCCGCAACCGCCAAACCGGCTCGTTCATCCTCATCGACCCTGCCACCAACGAAACCGTGGCCGCAGGCATGATCGTCTGAAAATCAGCTCGCGTAGGCCCTCGGGTCGGCGTCTTGGCGATATTCAGCCGCCTGTTCAATTTTCTTTGAACAGCAGGGTTTTCGTGCCACCTTCGCGCGGCAGCCATCCGCTTGGACGGCGCGATTTCACATTTTCTTGATCGGGCCAGCAGGTTTTCCGCCAGAGATGGCGCAATCGACCACGGGCGGCAGCGTGCCAAGCCGTCCCTCACAAGCGCGCCGCCTGTTGTCCTCCCGCATATTTGAGTTGATCGACGTCACTATTTTTTCCTATTCTGAACCATATGCCTCACACAACCAGCATCCTCCCTCCATCCTCAGTTATCGGCGTTGTCGGACTCGGCTACGTAGGTCTTCCCCTTGTGCTGGCATATGCCAACAAGGGGTTTTCGGTAATCGGTTTTGATATCGACGACTCGAAGATCGTCCATCTGCATGCCGGGACGAGTTATATCAAGCACATCTCAAGCGAGCACGTGGGTGCAGCACGGGCCTCCGGCAAGCTTGATGCCACCAGCGATTTTTCCCGCATCAAGGAATGCGATTCGATCATTTTATGTGTGCCAACGCCTTTGGACGAACATCTTGAGCCCGACCTGAGTTTCGTCACCGATACCCTCGATGCGGTGGTTCCCCATCTGCGGGCCGGTCAAATCCTCAGCCTGGAAAGCACCACCTATCCGGGCACCACGGAGGAGGAAGTCGTTACCCGTGTTGAAGCTGCCGGCTTTACCGTGGGCGAGAGCCTCTTTGTCGTCTATTCGCCGGAGCGTGAGGATCCCGGCAACCCGCGCTTTGCCGCAACCAATATCCCTAAAGTCGTCGGCGGCCATACTCCGGCTTGCCTGGCGGCAGGCTGCGCCCTCTATGGCGCCGCCTTCGACCAAGTCGTGCCGGTGTCATCCACTCAAGTCGCCGAACTCTCCAAACTCCTCGAAAATATCTATCGATCCGTCAATATCGGCCTCATCAATGAATTGAAGATCGCCGCAGACCGCATGGGCATCGACATTTGGGAGGTCATCCGCGCCGCTTCAACCAAGCCGTTTGGCTTCACCCCGTTCTATCCAGGGCCGGGTCTCGGCGGCCACTGCATCCCGATTGATCCGTTCTATCTGACGTGGAAAGCTCGCGAGTTCGGCGTGCACACCCGCTTCATCGAGTTGGCTGGCCAGATCAATCGCAGCATGCCCGAGTACGTCGTTCACCGCAGCATGGAAGCCCTCAATGCCCGTGGCAAGGCCGTCAATGGCAGCCGTGTTCTTCTCATGGGCCTGGCTTACAAGGCGAACGTCGATGACATGCGTGAGTCGCCCACTTTCACACTGATGGACCGCTTCAGCGAGTTGGGTGCCGAGGTCACCTATCACGATCCGCATGTGCCGGTTGTTGGCCCGACCCGTGAGCATCAAAATTGGGCGGGTACTCGTTCGGTCGAACTCTCTGCGGAGACTCTTGCGGCTGCCGATTGCGTAGTCATTGCCACTCATCACGCCGCGTTTGATCTAGAACTGCTAGCTGCCCACGCGTCGCTCATTGTCGATACTCGCAATGCCATGGCGGGCGTGGCCACCCGCCACGGCCAAGTCGTGAAAGCCTGATTTTGTTTCAAATGCGCAGGCCCGTTCAATTGGAAATACTTGAAAGGGGCCACACTCGTGACCTGACGGATGTGGACGCCATGCTTAGAACCGGTCTGATCCGGCGTGACCTGCTTTTCGAGCAATTTCTGCTGATTGAGCCGCTGATCATTCGTTACCCAGCTCTTGATCCCAAGTCATTTCGGGCTGTCGTTGCTGAGTTCTGTCAAGAATCCTCAGAGGAGTTAGGGGGCGCGCAATCATGAACCGGGAGCCGACAGAATGGCTCCTGGGATTGCCTGGCGCACAGCGAATCCTCGATGGATTGGAGGACTTTCGCCTGGGACGTCATACCATTCCTTCCTGCTTGGTTCGCATTGCCACGCCTCGTTTGGTCCGGG
>CAIKHZ010000268.1 GCA_903827375.1 Akkermansiaceae bacterium | reverse complement strand
TGAGTCACCTTGCCTGCCTGTTGCCAGCTTGGAATCGCAAATCCTCACATCCCCGGCCATACACTCCATGACTTTTTCCCAAATTCTGACCCACCCCGGAGGCTCGCACAAAGACGAGTATCTCGCCTGTTGCGTGCTGCTGGCACATAGTCCCGCCCCCATAGTTCGGCGGGAACCGACCGCCGCCGACCTCGCGGATCCCGCCATTGCTGTGGTGGACGTGGGCGGAGAGCACCGGCCAGACTTGGGCAACTTCGACCATCACCAGTTTCCCAAGGATCACCCACCGATGTGCGCTCTGAGCCTGGTGCTTCAATATCTCGGTGTCTACCAAGATGCCCTCGCGTTTTGCGACTGGCTGGAGCCCACCGAGTGGCTCGATACCCGCGGCCCGCAGGAAACGTCACGCTGGCTTGGTATTGAGCGCGACACCCTGGCCAAACTCAACTCACCCATTGATGTCACCCTGCTGAGGCGCTTTGCCTCCATCACTCGACTGGAACCGGGAGAGTCCTTGTGGGAAGTGATGCGCTGGATTGGCGAGGACCTGCTCAACTACTTGAGAAACCTCAGGCAGCGACTGGATTTCATCGCTGAAGTCGGCGAGTTCTGGGAGATCAAATCCGCCTCGGGGCCGTTCCATGTGTTGTACCTGCCCCGCACCGATCCGCTGCCGGAGGAGCCATCCTCGGGGCTCGCTCGTTTCATCAACAGCCATCCCGCCGGAGACAAGGTGGTCGGCTTGGTCTACCCGGACCGCCGGGGGTCGGGCTTCGGACTGTCCCGTCACAATGACCACCCGGGACTGGACTTCACCAAAATCGGCGCGTGTGATGATGTGCACTTCACCCACGCCCGCGGCTTCGTGGCAAAAACCTCGGCCACCGATCCGCAGCGACTCCGGGATTTGCTGGCACGGAGCTGGGGGTAATCGTAGGATTTCCGGAAGGATTGAGGTTCGTGAATCCCACAACAGCAAAGGCTGAAAGATCAGTTAGAAAGAGTCACGACGGGCAGTCGGCCATCGGTGTGCCACGGGTCGCCACCACCGTTGCGGCCTTGCAGGACCTTGTGAAAGCCTTCGATCCAGCGCGTGGTGAGAAGAGTGCTTGATTTAGCTAGATCCGCAAGCAGCAGATCGCGCTCCGTATCGACGTCGGCAGCGATGCGATGAGTCACTTGAGCAGTGGTTCGGCTGAGTTCCACCCCGATATCGTGGGTCGCCGCGCCCATCCAAACCGGGCGGCCATCGTCGGTTTGATCGGAGCGCCAGAACCTGACATGGTGACGTTCGCGCGGGCTGTGGCCGACGGCTCTTTCATAAGCGAGATCTTGCTTGCGGCCATACAGATAGAGGCTGCTCACCGGGGCGTTGGGATCGGGCTTTTTGAAGACGGTATCCGCGGCAATGCGCACGCTGCTTTTGAAACTCAGTGGATCGGCCGGCTCCCAACCCGCCGCATGCAGGGCGCGAATGACATCTTCCTCGCTACCGACCACAGTGATGTTGAGAGGGTCGCC
The DNA here is from genome assembly GCA_903827375.1 of Akkermansiaceae bacterium. Classification (GTDB taxonomy): domain Bacteria; phylum Verrucomicrobiota; class Verrucomicrobiia; order Verrucomicrobiales; family Akkermansiaceae; genus Luteolibacter. The sequence goes on along the minus strand of CAIKHZ010000268.1, from coordinate 25 downwards.
GGGAATGCCGCTGCTGGTCTGCGTG
>CAIKHZ010000267.1 GCA_903827375.1 Akkermansiaceae bacterium | reverse complement strand
GGGTTCCTCTGCGATGGGTTCCTCTGCGATGGGTTCCTCTGCGATGGGTTCCTCTGCGATGGGTTCCTCTGAGGCGGGTTCCTCGGCGACAGGTTCCTCGGCAGCGGACTGTCCGTCACTCTGTTCATCCTGCGGCGGCGATGTGACGGTGGCAGCCTCACTCAAACTTTTCTGAGGAGATGGGTCGGATTGGGACGATTTTGGAGATTTTGGCTTTTTGGGAGGGGTCACCTCACGGGGTTCTTGGACGGCAAGTTTGTCGTCAGCATAGAGCAGAATGTGCCCTTGGTGCAGGAGCCAGAAAAGATCAGCGGCATATTCCGGGGTAGGTTCGGTCAATCCCTCTGGCAGCACCGCCTGCCACAAGCCGGCGAGTTTGGCGGGGGGGTTGTTGCGAATCCACTCGATCATGGCGGCCGGGCGTTCGGCGAGAATGATGCCTGTTTCGAGGGCGTGGGGGCGGGCTGGGCCGGTGTGGAGTTTTCCGAGGCGTTTAAAGACGGGCAGGTGTTCAGCTTCCAGGGCGCGGCATACCGCCGGGATGAGGATGGCCGGATGCTGGCGGGCATGGCTGCCGACCATGCGCAGCGAGGTGAGCAGACCGGGGGAAATATTTTCAGGGGCTACTGCACCGGAAATCTCAGCACACCGCACCTCGGCATACACCGTCTCAAAGCAGCGCGTCGCCACTGCCCGTTCCGCTTCCGCGCGGTCATCAATCCAAGCATTTTCGTCGCCGCCCTTGATGCGCCAGCGCACCTTTTGTTTCATGGTTTCCATCCAAGCGGCAACAGCTTCATCGCTGCGTTCCGTGCGAACTCTGGATGCATAAACCTCGAATGGCATGTGGTTAAATCGCTCACGGTGCAACCGGCGCAGGTTCGTTTGATAGGAATGATGGTTCGGCGGACCCAGCCAGACACCGGACATCCCGCAGCGGGCCACCGTCTGAAACCGCCCACTCGGCGGATCCACTTCAATGGTTTCCTCTTCAATCAGTTGCTGGCTCAAATCCGACCCCCACAAGTGACGCACCGCTTCCTCTCGCGTCAAAAATAGCGATTCATCAAGTTTGCCGCAAAATAACGGCGGATGGTTGGCCTCTACCTCAAAAACCGCACGGCAACGCCCGCGCTCAGCGAGAAGAATCCGGGCAATTTCAAAAAGCGGATAAACTCTGGCCACTTGGTGAACTTCGCGGCCGATCAAATGAATCGCCTGGGGAGCCGGATTAAGACTCACGCGCACCCCTTGTGCCGGGCCGGATTCCTCCACTGGCGGTGGCCCGCTGCGCCGATCAGCAAAATTATCCCGGCGGCCTTGAGTGGGGCGTCGCTCGTCGCGATCGCGAAACGGGCGTTCCTGCTCGCTCCGCCGCGAGCCTGGCTCGCTGGGTTTGAGCGCATCAGGAGTGGTTCTTGGTTTGAGTGTTTGGGCGCTGCTGCCGACACGTGCCCAAGCCGGGCCGAGGGCAAATTCTGACAGAAGCCCGCGCATTGAATCGTTTTCGGAATCGCTCACGGCGCAGACTTTAGCGAGTGAATCGGAAATTACAAACTCCGCGTGCAAGAAATCGTCGGGAGGGAAATTATGCAACCTTCCGCCTACCCACTTCGGATCATGCCCCCTGGCAGGCTAACCGGGTATGCGGCAGACGTCATGATGGCCCTGCTAGGGGACCACAGGCTCCTAATATTGTAGAGAAGTGATGATGGAGGCCTTGTAAAACGGAAATGTAAGGGCGGCGGGTCTGTAGAAACCGGTCGTCGGCTTTTGTTGGCCCAGAGCACTATTCAGCGGAAAATCCACATGCAATTCGCCTTTGCTGTTGATCCCGTCGATCAAAGCCCAGCGCATTGGATCGCTCAGGTCCAGAGAATTGTAGATGAAAAGGATGACGACTGGTCGGCTCATTTTTAGCTCTTGCAGGATGAGATCGATTGCCTCGCGGGGGCTTTCGGCATGAAACTCGGTGAGAACGGGCTTGCTTTTTACCCCTGTGAGCTTTGCAAGGTTCTTGAGAAAATCCTTGCCCGGCCTCGGCGCATGCATCCCCAATTGCCTGCCAGGACCGTATATGACATCGAAAAATCTACGAATTTCTACCAGGCGCATAGGAAAGTCATCCGCTCCAGGATTCCAACTGAGGCTATCAAAATGAATCGCTCCACCTTGGTGTTGTTTGCCGGTGCCTCCTCCGGCAAACTTGGCCGGGCGATAGTAAGCAATGAGCTTGGCTAGCACACAGGTGGGACTGTAGCCGATAAAAGTGCTAGCAGTGTCAGTGCTTTCGTTGCTGAAATGGGTGTATAAATACTCGTTTAGCGAAAATCCATCGGTGCATAGCGGCCCGATGCTAGCGCTAGGCGCTTCAACGTCGCGCGTCGTGACGGATTTTTCCTCGGCACTGTAGCGGGTGCCAAGCCCGTTGGTTGCGAAGGCACGCACATAGTAAGTGGTACGGGGGCTGAGGTTGATCGCGTGTCCTCGGTAGCACTCACGATGGGCCAGCGCGTAAGTGGCGTCCTTGGTGGTCGGGTGGCTGTGGGTGGACCAGCAGAACCCATAGGCGGTTTTGAGCGGTTCACCACGGAATTTGATCGTGCAATTCGTTGTGAAACTGGTGGCTTGGATGTCCTGGATATCATCAAGGCGGATTTGCGGCAGCATCGATTCGGTGTAAGCGCTACCGGTGATAGGTTTTCGGTTGATGACCAGTTCAAACGTAAGTGTGCCATTGTTCTCTGCGATGTTCTTGAAGTAAACCCCACCGTCCAAAAGGTTGGGCAGGCGCGACGACGGCTCGGTGGAAAGATTGAATTCCGTGCGTTTGTGCCGCAGGCCAAAGAGACACTCATCAGTGGCTCCCTGACCTCGGAAAAACGGATCGTTAGGCCGATAGTCATAATAATAGTCGGGCGAGCCGAGAAAGGATGTCAGTCCAAGATTGACCACGGAAATGAGCATGCCCTCTTTGTTAGCACCTACCCCTACCGTGCCATTTTCGCCGTGAATGTACTCGACGTGATACATATAATGGGGATGGTTGCTAGGAATAAGGTAACCGACGGCCTCATGGGCTTGTGGGTTGATATGACGGGGGTAGAGCGTGTAGCTGCCTGAGGTTTTGATAGTCGGGTGGTTTTTCTCCTTGATGTAAGCGTGGTGATAGAACCGACTGAAGGCGTTGGCGGTGGGGCCGTAGGCGAGCAGGGATGGGCTATTGGCGATGCCGTCGTTGTGACGTCCGAGGTGATATACATCGGGAGCGCCGAGGGCGTGGCCGAGTTCATGAGCGAAGGTGCTGGACGAAAAGTCTTGGATTTGAATGCTGGAATTGGGCCATAACGGATCGCCCCAACGGCAGTCCGGCGAGTAGTAACTCCAGGGGTCGAAGTTGAGATCCCCCGGCTCGTTGGCTTTAGCCTTGGTCTTTCGGGGTGGCCGCGACCGGTGGCTTTCTCCGCCGCCATTGCGATTGCCTTGGTAGTAGTTAGCCAGTTCGGCGGTGAGTTCTTTGCTGGGGTTTGCGGGGCGGCTGGTGACGTAATTATGGCAGATGAAGCGTGGTTTGGTGCCGCGGAAGTCCTTGGATGCAAATCGGAGCGCGTCATTTTTCATCTGGCTGGCGCGGCGCGTCCCATCCTCGATGGTTTTCCAACCCAAAGGATTTTTCCAGTAGTCATATTCGCAGTAATAACCATAGAATTGCGGTGCCTTGTACACGACTCCATCAGCAGGCATCACATGCAGCTTGGGCCAGGCGATGCCATTGCTGTAAATCTTGAAGTACTCTTCTTGGCTGATCGACGCTATCGTACGCAGCGATTCCATCGCAGCAGCGAAGGTGTTAGGAAAGGCCGTCTCCTTGAAGGTGACGACAATCAGGCCGATGGGCACTTCGCCGGTGACCACCGGCTGGCGGGCGGGATTGTAAGCCGGGACCGGTGCTGGCTTGGGGGGCTTTGGCTTCGATTGAGCCTCGGCCAGCCATGGGATGAGGACCGATGTGCCAACCAGGCAGGCGAAACCCTTCATGAGGTGACGATTCATAAATAAAATATTAGAACCGGGTGATTTCGGGCTTGTTCCGGAGAGAAGCCAAACACGCAATCAACTGTGAGCGGTAGGATGGTTCAATGGGGGGATTCGAGTCAAGCAGATTGCAGGAGAAGGTTGTGCTGTCGCCTCCGCTGTGAGCATCAGGAAATTCTCTTGCGAGGACGCAGGTCTTGGGCCAGCCTGCGCCGGGGCAGGCTGGCCTTATGCCTGCTGAGTCTGCAAGCGGCCGTGCCAGCCAGTTCTGCCTGTTTCCAGCCCTTTCATGAAAAGTTTCCTTCAACTCCCGAAGCGGCCGTTGCTCCGCATGCTGCTGTTGCTCGCGGGCAGTTGGGCGGTGGCGTTCCTCGGGCCGTTCTCCTATCTGGTGATACCGGCCGTGCTTGTCGCGTTGTGGCGTGCTCGGCGCCAGCGCACCCGGGTGGCCCTTCCTCTACTGATATTTTTGAACCCGGTGAGTGGGTTTTTCATTGCCGGGGTGGCGACCTATCTGAACGGAGCACCGATTTTGCACTTTCGGCATCTGCCCGACCTTGAATCCTACAATCCGAATCCCTCGGATCGTTGCCCACGGAGCCCGGCTTCTTGTCAGGTCAATGGCAGTGATTGGCTGACCATCCATACCCCCAATGCTGCGGTGTTGTTCATGTCCCGTTGTTTCGGCCCACCGGCGCTGGCCTACAACGGGCCTTATCCAACCAAGGCGGAGGCGCTCGCACTCATGCCTAAGACCCTGCTTTCCCCAGTCGATCAATTCCTCAAGGGCCGGGTGCTAGCCGATGGGAAAATGGTCAGATTGCAGCCGGCAGTGGTTCGTGCGCTGGCGGGACTCGTCGGCTTGGAAAACGATGACATCACCCCGATTCATGCCAGGCTTTATCAAAGCCGTTGCCTGATTCTAAGGTTTTCCCGCCGGACTGATCCCTCAGCCATTGCAGAGAACTTCGACACCGATGTCCTTGTGCTCGTGGACAGGTCAAATCAGCGCCCGTTCGCCTACTATCAGATCGCAGGCGTATCGCTGCCTCAGTCGCCACCTGCGACCTATCTGGAATAAGACGGCAAGACAGGAGCGCCGGGGTGCCGTCCAATACTGTTGACTTAGTAGGAAGATAGGCTTCCATCCTGTCATGGACGACGGTCTTCTGGCCTGTCGTTTCATGCGCAGACAGGCTGGAAGCGCTGTCTTCCATCACTGGCAAGATGCCTGTTTTTCGCCAGAGAGCGCTAAATGGACAGTATTGGGCGTCCCGTCGTACTCGCACCGGGTTCTCGGCTTGAGTCTTCAGCGCAGCAAATTCCAGCCACTGACCAATGCCTTGAGGCCGGCCATCTCAATGGATGGATCCACTCCTGCGCCCCACAACAGGCACCCGTCATTGTGTTGGAGCTGGACATAGGCGGCGGCGCTCGCGTCCGAGCCACCCCGCACCGCATGAGAGCGGTAATCGGTGACCTTGAAATCCTTGAGGCCAATGGCTTCGAGTGCCTGCACAAATGCATTGATCGGGCCGTTGCCAAGACCCTCGATGCGCTGCTCCTCGCCCCGCAACAGGATGAGTGCTTTGCACTGGACCCGCCCCCGCTCGGTCGTGTGGTGAGCCAATTCGTAATCGGTCACATCCAGCGGGCTCGTCAGATTGACAAATTCACGGAAAAACGCGTCGCGAATCTCATCGACGGACAGTTCGCGGCCTAAGCTGTCGGCCAAATCATAGATCCGCTTGCCCACTTGCGGGTGCATCGTCTTGGGCAAGTCAAACCCGTGCTCACGGTCCAGCACATAGGCCACCCCTCCCTTGCCAGACTGGGAATTGATCCGGATAATCGCCTCGTACGACCGCCCAATGTCCTGCGGGTCAATCGTCAAATAGGGGACCTGCCACTGCAGCGCCCCCTCCTGCGGCTTCGCAGCCCGCAGGTCCAACCCCTTCTTGATCGCATCCTGGTGCGATCCGGAAAACGCCGTGAACACCAACTCGCCCGCATACGGCTGTCGCTCCGGCACGTTCAATCGCGTCACCCGCTCGTACACCGTCCGGATCGATTGCAAATCAGAAAAATCCAGACCGGTTGGTATGCCGTGACTGTTGAGGTTGAGCGCGACGGTGACAATGTCGAGATTGCCGGTGCGTTCGCCATTGCCGAAGAGGGTGCCCTCGACGCGGTCGGCACCGGCCATGAGGCCCAATTCGGTGGCGGCCACGCCGGTTCCGCGGTCGTTGTGGGTATGGAGTGACACGATGAGGGAATCGCGCCGGGCGAGGTGGCGGCACATCCATTCGATCATGTCGGCGTGGACGTTGGGGGTGGTCCACTGGACGGTATCCGGCAGATTGATGATCATTTTCCGCTGTGGGGTGGGTTGCCAGACGTCGATGACGCCGTTGCAGCACTCGAGGGCGAAATCCAGCTCGGTATCGGAGAACGACTCGGGCGAATACTGGAGGAGCACCTCGGTTTCAGGCACGCTGGGCACCAAGGCCTTGACCAACTCTGCGCCCTCGATGGCGATGCGCTTGATGTCCTCGCGCGAGGCGTTGCCGAAGGTCACCCGGCGCTGCAGCGGCGACGTCGAGTTATAGATATGCACGATGGCGCGTTTGGCACCGGCGATGGCCTCAAAGCTGCGCCTGATCAAGTGCTCGCGGGTTTGCACCAGCACCTGCACGGTGACGTCATCCGGAATGCGCCCCTCGTCGATCAAACGACGCAGGAAATTGAACTCACTCTCCGCAGCGGATGGAAAACCCACTTCAATCTGCTTGAAGCCCACCCGCACCAGCAAATCGAAAAATTCCAGTTTTTCCTCTACCGACATGGGCTGGGGCAGGGCTTGGTTGCCATCGCGCAGATCCACCGAGCACCACTCCGGTGCCTGCGTCAGGGTTTGGTTGGGCCAGCTGCGGTCGGGCATTTGGACTGCGGGGAACGGGCGGTATTTGGCGAGGGATGACGGGTGCATGGGAAACGGGGTGCCAGAGGGGAGGGGAATTTAGACGACAAGGCATGCATCCTCTAACGGGTCACTCCGCGCTGGGATGACTCGATGAATTGAATGAGGTGGGCCACCTGAGGATTGGCGGCGGCATGGGTGGCCTTGAGTGAACTCAGCGCCATCGCCAGATTGGTGTCCTTTTTGAGGAAAAGCTTCTTGTAGGCGGATTTGAGGGCTCGCATATCGTCTTCGGAAAAGCCGCGGCGCTGCAGGCCGATGAGGTTGAGCCCGCGGGTATCGGCGGGATGGCCATCGGCAATCATGAAGGGTGGAACGTCCTGGTGGACCTTGGTGCAGCCACCGATGATCGCGTGGCGGCCAATCCGACAAAATTGATGCACCGCAGACAAACCCGACAAAATGGCATAATCGTCCACGGTGACGTGCCCGCCGAGGGTCGCGTTGTTTGAAAGGATCAGGTGATCGCCGAGTTGGCAATCGTGGGCGACGTGGGCGTGGCAGAGGAAATAATTGTGGGAGCCGATGCGGGTGGGCACCTCGGCGGTGGTCCCCCGGTGAATCGTGCAGTGCTCGCGAAACACGTTGTGGTCCCCGATCTCAACAAACGTCGGCTCACCCAGGTATTTGAGGTCCTGGGTTTTGCCTCCGATGATGGCAAACGGATAAAACTCGTTAGCCTGGCCAATGGTGGCGCTGCCCTCGATAATCACATGCGAATGCAGCACACAGTCCCCGCCCAATACCACATTCTCTCCGATCAAACAGTACGGCCCAACCCGGACGTTGGGTCCCAGCTTGGCGGAGGGCGAAATGATGGCGCTTGGATGGATCACGGCCCAATCAGGCCCCAAATCCCTCCCCATGACGAGGATTTTCTCTCATCAATGGCAGTGAAACCGGAAATCCTCGGCAATCAAAATCGCCGGCACCACACGATCCATGCGACCGCTGGGAGGGCCGAAGCAAACCGGCCTCAGCCGACGGCCTCGGCCTCGGCTTTCAGAACCCAGGAAACGACGACCTCGTTTTTGACGATGATTCGAGCCAGTTTCATTCCCTGAAGTGCCAACGCCTTTGAAACTGTCAGGCCGCGCCTGGACCGCGCAGGTATGGACTGCGTGTGGCAAGCGAAGCGCGACACCACTTAAGCTAGATACCCGGCCACACTGCGTCCTCCATCGGGTCCGCTCCCACCCCAAGATTCCCATGCTTGATGCGGGAACCCATAATCCGGTGTATTGAACGCCAATCAATGGCCCAGCACGCCACGCTGGTGCGAAGTATGCTTCGGACAATGGAATGAGATGCTTTCACGAGGTTGGCGTTGACGGGCGAGAGTTGCTGATCGCCGTCCAAGCCGTTTACGAAGAAGGGAAACTCCGCTTGCTTGAGCCGTTGGAACTGGCTGAGCACACGGTGGTCCAGATCTCATTGGAAATTTGGCAGGATGATATGGAGCGGGGGGAATGGCTGGACCAGGGGCAACGTTCGCTCATGAGGGTCTGGGATAGCAAGAAGTGATTGTCATTGGAGCCTGGTCACTCTAGAATTCGCGCCTATGGCCCTGCTTCCGAAGACATTTTGCCAATCCAATCTGTTTGTTTCTGGCTTCGGTGGGGTCGTCATCGCTCGCTACAAATCCGGCGGACGGGTTGAGGCTGGAGTCTTCCTGCTGGACATGTTTTGCATGGGAGTGAAAAACGCGTTCTTTGTCCGGTGCCATGAGTCGGAGGTGGGGGAGGTGGTGGAACGCGCATGCGCCGGTGGCAGTAGCGACCCAGCTACCGAGCATTCCGGTGCTTGGGGCCGCAAGTTGATTGAAGATGGCGTTACTTACGCTCGGCGTTTGGGCTTCGCGCCACATCCAGATTACAAGCAAGCCGCGCGGGTGATGGGCGGCATCAATCCCAAAGAATGTTCCGAAACCTTTGTCTTTGGCAGCGCGGGCAAGCCCATGTTTATCGCGGGACCTAACGACAGCGAGGCCAAGTGCAAGCGGATCGTCAATATTCTCACCAAAAAACTAGGACCGCCTCCAGCATTTGACTATATCGTCGCGCTCGATGGCTCCGACGATTTCTTCACCGCAGACGAGAATGCGGACGAGGCGGAATAGCCGATCAAGTATCCCAGGGTGATTGCTTGGCGGATTTTTCTTCTGCCGGCAGACCGCACATGGATTGATGAGTGACGATTGTTGATTTTTGAAGTGAGCGAAGAGCGAACATTTCCTCTTCCAATCACAAATCAACAATTCTCTCCGTCGGTCGGTAAAACAGCGCAATCTTTTTGTGCTGTTGTGAACGGTCCCATCATCCAGGCTCCGTGCCATAATCCGCCCTGTGCCCGTGCCGGCTACACCCCGAAAATGCTTGACCGGACGCCCGGCAATCCGTCGTATTGACTCAGTCCAACCTAGCCCCAACCATGAGACCCGCGTACCTGCTGCCTTTGTTTTGGCTATTGCCAGCATTCCCCATCCATGCCGCAGAGGCCAGTCCGCAGGTTGCTGCGTGGCGTGCCCAGGTGGAAGCCGACTGGCTGCGCCAAGACGCCTGCCGGGTGACCAAACCCGCTGCGCCAGTGAGCCCGGCCGCAGACGCGGCAGGCGGAGTGGACGGGGTGAAGAACGGTTTGTGGGGGTTTCACACGGATTGTGAGAGCCATCCGTGGTGGCAGGTGGACCTGAAACAAGCCATTCGAATCGACCGGGTCCTGCTCTGGAACCGGTGCGACCCGGGCATGGCGCAACGCAACGACCGGATTCAAGTGTTAGCCTCAGAGGACGGTACCACTTTCAAGTTGCTGTATGAACATGATGGCACGCGGTTTCTTGGTTTTCCCGACAAGCGCCCGCTAAGTGTCCCCTTGCATGGCAGCAGCGCACGCTTTCTGCGCCTCGCACTGCCCGGCACCGATTATCTCCACTTGGACGAGGTCGAGGTGTTCGCTACCGGTTCCAGCGATAACATCGCACTCGGCAAACCCGCCACCCAGAGCAGTGTCAGCCCCTGGTCGGTGGCTCACCTCCCCGCCGACCAAGCCCCCAAGCTGCCACTCGCGACGGTGCTCGAGCGTGGTTTCAAGCTGGCGGCCAGCCTGCGCCGTCTCGGCAACCAAACCGATGAGGCCGAAGACACGCTCCGCGAGATCGCCCGCCTGAATGCCAGTAGCACGATGGATTCCGACGCTCGCCGTGCGCTCTATTTGCGTGCCCGCTGGGCGGTTCGCGAGTTGGCTCTATCAAATCCGTTGCTTGCCTTTGACTCGCTGTTATTTGTGAAACGCGCCCCCGGGATGTTTCCCCACATGAGCGACCAACATTACGGGTGGTGGTCGCGCGGCGGCGGCGGTATCTGCCTGCTAGATGGCTTCAAGTCAGCCACCCCCACCGTGCGTTGCCTCACCAGCGATATGCCCGATGGCAGTTTCATGGGCCCGGAGCTGGCATTTGACGGAAAAAACATCCTCTTCAGCTATTGCCGGTTCCATCCGGAACTGGCCGCCGAACCCAATAAAGCCGACAAGGCCCGCATGCCGGAAGATGCCTTCTATCACATTTACGAGATACACGCCGATGGCTCCGGCCGCCGTCAGATCACCCACGGAAAATATGACGACTTCGATGCGCGTTACCTGCCCGCCGGTGATCTGGCCTTCGTGTCCACTCGCAAGGGCACCGCCATCCAATGCAGCGAGTGGTTTTCCGATTCGACGCGCAACGCCGACCTGCCTGATAGTTACGTTCGCTGTGGCGGCGATAACTTCCGGCCAGTGCCCGTCTTTACCTTGCACGGCATGAACGCCGATGGCAGCCACATCCGCCCCCTCTCCGCCTTTGAAAATTTCGAGTGGACCCCCAGCGTTGCTAACGACGGTCGCCTGCTCTACACTCGGTGGGATTATATTGATCGCTTCAACGGGCATTTTTTCAGCCTGTGGTCGGCGAATCAGGACGGCGGCAACCCGCAACTCGTCTATGGCAATTACACCGTCAAACCCCAAGTGAAAATTGAGGCGCGCTCCATCCCCGGTTCTTCCAAGTTGGTGTTCACCGCCGCCGCCCATCATTCCATCTACGGCGGCACCCTTTGCCTGTTAGATCGTGCGGCCGGCACCGAGGGTGATGCTCCTATCACCCGGTTGACGCCCGATGTTCCCTTCCCGGAAACCGAGGCGAACGTCGATCAATATTATGCCAACCCGTGGCCGCTGTCCGAGGAATTTTTCCTCGTTAGTTGGTCGGACCGCAAACTGCCGCCGCATTGCCGAGCCAGTGAGGAGCAAAACCCGCGCAACTCGACCGGTATCTATCTATTGGACGCGTTTGGCAACCTGGAGTTATTGCATCGCGATACTGATATCTCCTCAGCCTCACCCATGCCCGTCGCCTCGCGGCCGCGGCCGCCGATCCAAGCAATCCTCACTGATCGTGGTGGGCCTCAGGAAGGCCGGGTGCTGGTGCAGGATGTTGCCCGCGGTCTCACCGGCATCGCGCCGGGCACGGTTAAAGCGCTGCGGGTGGTGGCGGTGCCGCCAAAAGTGCAACCCCAGATGAACCAGCCGAGCCTCGGGGTATCGGCCGAGGATCCAGGCAAATTTGTGCTTGGCACGGTGCCGGTCGAAGCGGATGGCTCGGTGAATTTCCGTCTGCCCTCGGGCGTTCCGGTTTTCTTTCAGGCGTTGGATGCGGCCGGGGTTGCCGTGCAAACGATGCGCACTCTCACCTATGTGATGCCGGGCCAGACGCTCGCCTGCATCGGTTGCCATGACGCCCGGGAAGCATCACCGCCTGCCGGTCGGTTGGCCATCGCCGCCACCCGCGACCCCTCGCAGATCACTCCAGGCCCTGATGGATCCTGGCCCCTGCGCTTCGACAAACTCGTCCAGCCCGCGCTTGACCGGCACTGCGTCGAGTGCCATCACCCCGGTGCCAAGGATGCCGCTGCCGCTAAACTCAATCTAACACCGGATCAGGCATATAACTCATTGCTGACATTTGCCGACGGCGATTTGAAAAAACGCGCCTTCGAACGTGATGTATCGGTGCCCGGCGAAGGCACCGCCGCTAACAGCCAACTCTGGAAACTGCTCAGCCATCCCGACCAACACGCCGGCGTGGCTCCAGATGCGGATACCCTCTGCCGACTGCTCACTTGGATGGACACCTACGCGCAGCGAAGCGGCCATTACAGCGCCCAACAGGAAGCCCAAATCGCCGCCTTCCGCCGTGACTGCGCCGCGCTGCTTCACGAGCCGCCCAAGCCATAATCCGGGCGTATTGTAGCGGTGTGTCTGTGACCGCCGATGTGATGAGGTGACTCTTGTCGAGGTGGTGGGTTCAGTGGCGATTCATGGTCATCGGCGGTCATAGACACGCCGCTATAAGCGACAAATAGTCTTGCGAGACTCCTGAGTTTGACCGCAATTTCAAGAGAATTGAACTTGCTCGACCCCGTTGCCCTTTTGAGGTTGAACACTGAGTTCTGGCTTATTGGATGCCGATGAGTTCCGGTTTTTCAGTTGAGGCTTCGATCGCACGGATTGTCTCGCGGACGCACTTGGCCTTCATGAGCATCAGATGCCTGGGGAAATCCTTCTCTTCCTTTTCGAAGTAGTCGGCAATCCTTGTCAGATCGGGAATAACCGACTTCGTGTTGGCACCGTAGCTAAGCAGAATCTGCATCAGTTTTGGCGTCCGATCCTGGCTGTCCCACGGATTCTGGTCACGGGTGTAATTGACGCATGCGCTGATTCCTTCCTTGATCCGATGTTTGGCCAAGATGCGGAGGCCCTCCAGGCGGATTTCGTCGGCAAACATTTCGCCGCTTGGGGCCGGCTGGACAACCGCCTGCAGAATGGCCGGCAACAATGGCTTGATGTCTTCGGCCGATAGATTCCGGTAAACCGAGCCGATGGCACCACGGGCGCGGCCGTCCTGATTTTTGAGCCCGGCACGCACCGCTTGATAGAGTAACTCCCGGTTCACACCATCAAGAGAACGGTTGAGCATTCCGACGGCGTGCTCGCCTCCGTTATCAAAAAGGGCAAATGAAAAATACCGCTGCTGCATGCCGCGCGGATCGCTTTTCGTATCAACTTTGGCTAACAGTTCCAGGAGTTCCGGCACCGCTTGAATGGCCGGAGTGCCGATACTTGCCAGGGCATCGGCCGCCTTGATGCGAAGCCACAGGTCTGGCTCAGCCAGTAGTTTCCGCAGTGATGCGACGGCCGGCGCGCCACGTCCGCCAAGGGCGCTCAGCGCCTGGCAGGCACCATAGCGGGATTCGATCTGTGGAGACTCTAGCATTTTCAACACCGGCTGAACGGGGATATCTTTGCGGCGGGCGAGGGCCATAGCCGATCGCTCGCGGACGATCGGCGACCAACTGCCGAGGCATGCAAAGAGTTGGTCACCAGTTAGCTTGTCGTAGGCGCTGTTGCGGTCCTTGTTGCTCCAACCGCGGCCATCCAGAATAATGGCCTGCGCTTCGGCGGCGCTGAGTTGCGGCACAACTCCCGGTCGCTTTCCAGTTAGATATAACTTCTTCAGAGGCATTGCGTAGGCTAGCAGGTAAGCGCCGGAGGCATCCCAGCCCGCGTAGCTGTCATTGGCGGCCTCGGGCGGCCCCTGGTGGGGAAAACTGCCGTCCCAGCAGCGTGCGAGGTCGAAGTACCACGTGCCGAACTCCTGCATCCACGCACCGGTGGCATGGGGGCCGGACTGGGCGACGCCCGGCATCGCCCAGAGGATGTTAAAGAAATTGCCGGTGTGACCCGTGTCGCGTTCCGGTCCGTGGGAGGCGATGCTCATGCGTGAGAAAAACTCCGCGCCCTTCGACTCATCCAGCAGGTTGAACAAGACTGCAGCCATCCCGCACTTGCCGTTGTCGTCATGGTTTTGAATCCACGGATGATGGTCGCCATAGGGAACCGCGCCTTTGCCGATGTAGAAGCGCAGCAGCCGGGCACTGAGTTCGATGGCGTGGTCCAGCGCCGGGTCTTTCACGCCAGCTGCGCGGGCCATCACCAACGAGATCGTCAGCGGCACCCCCGGGGAATTCATCATCCCATAGCCGCCCAGTCGGCCATCAGGCAGCGCAAACTTGTGGCCCCAGGAACCGACCGCGCTCTGGCTCTTGGCAGCATCAAGCGCAAGCCGCCGCAGGCCCGGCATGACCGACTCGTCGCCGGTAGCCATCACATATTCGGAGAGCCATATCATGACGTAGCCATAATACCAAGTTTGCATTGCGTCGGCCGAATAGTTCGCCGCCCATTCGGCTTCCTTTTTGATTAGCGGGAGGTATGTGGGATTGCCGCTGGCTAACAAGGCAAGCGCATTCAGGGACCGCGTGATGGGGTCCTGACGGCCGTACGAGGGGTTTGCGAGTTTTTCGGAGAGCGCCTTGCACCCTTGCTCGAGGATGTGTGTCGACTTCGGGCACTCGTAGGGTGCGGTGGCACTGTAGTTGCCAAGGACACTCAGTTTCACTAACACCTCCTCGGTCTTGTCTGCCCGCCACCGGGTCATGGTTAGCTTGCCGCCGCCTGCTTCGGATTCGGCAGTGGTGAGAGCTTTACCGAACTCGGTGCGCGGGTCGTAAGAAAACGGTTTGCCGCCAACTCCGAGGATCACATCCCCAACCGCGAGAATTCCATCCGCAGGAGAACCCTTATCTACCTTGGTGATGGCAATCTGGCGCGCGTCGGTGGTGACCATCTGGTCACTAAAAATCCAGCCGCGGGCCCCGGTGGCACCGAGGTTCCAGTCATGGGTTGCCCCGGCGGGGATCTTGGCACCCTTGGTGAAGTCCGGAGCCGTCATCTGACCATTTCGGGCAGCCGGGGCTGTTGTCGTTAGAAGAGCCGCAGTGATAAGACTGATGGCGATGGTAAATAGCGTATTGTTAGCTTTCATATCTCTCGTTCGTCATATAATTCATGGCAGTGAGTGACCCTCACGGCCAATCCCTATTCAGTCCTATTGGCCTGCCCAGTGGAAACTCTCGCCTTTGGCAAGCTTCAGGTCATGGGTTTGCTTCGCGTAGCGCAAGCGACACGGGTTACCTGCCAGCGAACGGATCACGGCTTCAACGAGCTTGCCATCCGTCCAGGCGATATCCACAACAAACCCGCCGCGGGCACGCATTCCCTTGACCGAGCCGCTCGCCCAGGCTGAGGGCAGCGCAGGGATCAGGTGGATTTCACCGGCCTGCGATTGCAGCAACATTTCGCCGATCGCTGCGGTGGCCCCGAATGTGCCGTCCACCTGCGGGGACCCATAGCACAACGAGAAGAGGTTCTGGCAGGTGTCCTTAGCCACCAAATTGGTTAGGGCGATTGCGGCCTGCTCTCCATCGAACAGGCGAGCCCAGCAGGCGGCAGTCCATGCCCGGCCAAATCCGGTGCTGCCGTAGCCCCGAAGGTTCAAGGACACCTTTGCCGCTTGTGCGAGATCGGGGGTGGCGGCAGGTGTGATCTGGCTGCTTGGGTAGAGTCCGTAGAGGTGGGAGATATGGCGGTGGCGAGGCTCCTTGTCCTCCCAATCCTCGACCCATTCCTGCAGCTGGCCGTGGCGGCCGATCTGCATCGGAGCGAGCCGAGCCCGTGCCGAAGCAACCTTGGCACAGAACTCCGAATCAACACCCAGGATCTTTCCAGCTTCGCCACAAGCCGCAAACAGGTCGCGGAGGATTTCCATATCGATGGTGGCTCCGGCACAGATGGTGACTCCGTATTTGTCATCGTATTTCGGATTGCCCGGATAGGTCGGAAAATTTTCCGGTGAATTTGACGGGCAGGTGACCAACCATTTTCGATCTGGATATTCCACCAAAGTATCCAGAAAGAACTGAGCCGAGCCCTTGAGCAGCGGATAGATATCTCGCAGGTATGTCTCGTCGCCAGTGAAAAGGTAATGCTCCCAAAGATGAGTGCACAACCACGCTCCGCCCACCGAGAAGGTGCCCCAGGTAGCACCATCCATAGGCGCGGCGTGGCGCCACTGGTCAGTGTTCTGATGGAATACCCAGCCGCCCGCGCCATAGTGGACGCGGGCCACCTTGCTGCCGGTCACCGCCAATTCTTTAACCATCTGCACCAGCGGCTCAACGCACTCGGGCAAGGCTCCAGCTTCGGCCGGCCAATAGTTCATCTGCAAGTTAATGTTAGTCGTGAACTTGCTCTCCCAGGATGGGTTCATGTCGCCATTCCAAATCCCTTGGAGATTGGCTGGCTGGCACCCTGGGCGCGAGCTGCCTATCAACAGGTAGCGGCCATATTGAAATAACAGGGCGGCCAGCGCCGGGTCTTTTTGCGGATCATAGCCAGTCAAGCGCTCGTTGGTGGGCAGTGCCGAGGTCATCGTCGTCGTTAGCTTCAACTCTACGCGCCGGAAAAGCCGTTGATGTTCTGTGATGTGGTCGTTGCGAAGGCGGTCCCAAGCCTTGTCCGAGACCTTCTGAAGATATGCCTGAACCCGGGTTGCGGGGTCGCCGCTCAAGTCGTTATAGCTTTTGAAGTTGGTAGCCGCCGCAATGATCAAGGTAACGGCGTCTGCGGCTTCCACGGACACCCCCTGGGGAGTGATCACCCGTTTGCCGCCTTCGTTGAGGACGCGCACTCTTCCTTCATAAAGCACGCGGCCTTCGATACCCCACAAGCTGCCAGATTTGCCGCGAAGCACAAGTTCGCCGGAGTTGGGTGTCTCCACAGAGTGGCGTTCGTCGCCGGGGGTTTGGGTATTGGTGCAACCATCCAGTTTCGCTACAAAGGTGAGTGAGCCGGGTTGATCTGCGGTGAGTCGCACGACGATCACTTGGTCAACCGGGCTGACAAGGATTTCACGGCGGAAGTTCACTCCGCCCACACAATAGGAAACGTCGGCAATTGCGGTGTCAAGGTCCAGTTGGCGGCGATAGTTTGTCGGTTCGGAATGGCCGGGAAAGGTCAGAAACAGGTTGCCGAGGGGTTGATATTTCATCTGTTCCACCGGCTCGCCCATCATTGTCTTATCAAAGAGTTTGTGAGCGTCTGAAAATTGGTTGGAAAATATCAAGCGGCGGATTTCAGGCAAGGCTTCGGGACCGCCGGGATGCGTTGGATCATACGGGCCACCGGTCCAGATCGTTTGCTCATTGAGCTGAAGTTGTTCGCGCTCGGGCACCCCGAACACCATCGCCCCCAACCGGCCATTGCCCACCGGCAACGCCTCCCTCCACTTAGCCGCCGGCTTTTGGTACCATAGAACCGTTGCAGCCGGATCGCTGGAATCAGCTGCGGAAGTGGACCCACCATCGGGCGGCGCTGCTGCGAGCGGCGTGACTGGGAAGCAGAGGGTCACGGCTGCTCCCAGCCATTGGAGGATCGTTACAAGTGTTCGTTGCATGGTTCTTTGATGAGGCATTGGCTGGCTTACAGGCAAGTTGGTTAGTATATGACCGCTTAGGGCTTGGTCGCAAGCAGTGGCTTGATAGCCTCGGCTAGGCTGTAACCGACCATGCAGTACACCCTGGCGCTTCCTTGATAGTGGCAGTACCAGTTGACGACGTGTTTGTCAGATTCACTTTTGGCTTGCAGGTACGCCGCGTCATCCAGCAGAGCTTTGTCACCGGCCTCTCTGATGAGCTGTTCCATTTTCTTGGGATCGCTGCTCTCTGGCCGGTCTTTGTATTGCTCCTTGAGACGCGCCGCAACCGCCTGTCTAACCCGGCCTTCCTGTCCGTTCATTTTCGCGGGCAATTCATCCAGTTCGGGATACCAGAATGGGGCGGTATGAACGAAACCCAGCGTGCCTTTCAACTCAGGGCAGCTCGCAATCTTTGCCTGCGCGGCCCGGAAATCCATCATGTTCTTGTCAGCCTTTTCGCCGCCGACGCCCAGATCTGCCATGACTACCGGCAGCTTTGGCATTTTGAACTCAGCCCGCAGGTCCTGAACCAGATGGACGAAGTTCGGGCAATATTCATCATACACCTGCTGTCTGATCTTATCGCCGGGCTGACACATGTCGTTCCAGCCCTGGAACCAGACAAACCCGCAAAGTTCGGTCTTGAGCCCCTTCAACTGAGGGAAGTCCGTGCCCATATTGGCCAGGCACTCACGCACCTCTTTAACCATCTTGTGATACGATGCACCTATCTCTTCCTTCTTGTATCCTGATTCATACGGTGGCTTTCCGGCGCTCGGCGGGCGGAAATTCCCATACAGGCTGTGCCCGCCCCAACAGGTCTTGATGAGCAGAACCGGCTCTTTGAAGTGGTCACCCATTTCGATGCCAAACATCAACTCCGGCCCGAACCAATCCGCACCCCATGCACCCATGCCCACTGATAGCGGCCGCTTGATCTTTTCGTCGCCTTTCTGATAGGAGACAAACACGTCATCGCGTACCACGAATGAGCCATCGTCATTCCTGATCTTCTTCAATAAATCTCCATGCGTCGGGAGCTTTCCCAGTTGGTCGAGCGTCTTCACCCCGGCATGCCCTTCCATGTTCGACTGCCCGGCTAGAATGAAAACTTTGACCGGTCCCTTGAACTCCTGCTGCGGCTTGCCTGCCACAGCCTGCTCCGCCATTGCCGCATTTGCCAACAATGACATGGCAGCTACGGTGCTGATGATTGCTCGTGATGTTTGGGTATTCATGTGTGCTTCAATTTTAATGATTCCTGAGAATTTTCTATCACTCCAACCAGAGACGCTGCGGGTGGGGGGATTCTTACATGGAAACTCAGGAATACCATGTCGAAGGTCACGTCGCCATCGTCCTCACCATCACGGCCATCGACATTGACGAGGAACTCACGAACCGCTGTCTCGTTCAACCCTGTCCATTGTCGTTACAAGGTGACAGACAAAATGTAGAGAATTAGCTTGGTTGTGCGGATTTCGGTGGTATGGTGGACACATGCGCAGGTCAAGATGGCTGGCGGGTTGGAAGGGATCGGCGACGAAGCCGGTGATCTATCACTGTATTTCTCGGGTGGTAGATCGGCGGTTTGTGTTTGAGGAGAGAGAATGCGAGGCGTTTCGGATGTATATGCGGATGTATGAGAATTTTTCTGGCTGCCGGATCTTGTCGTATTGCGTGATGTCCAATCATTTTCATCTACTGCTTGAGGTGCCGCCGATGGTGGATGGTGGGTTGAGTGATGAGGAGCTGCTGGGACGTCTTGGCGGGCTTTATTCGGAGGT
>CAIKHZ010000266.1 GCA_903827375.1 Akkermansiaceae bacterium | reverse complement strand
GACCCAGGGCCGCGGAAAACTCGAAAAGAACCACCGGCGAGTCCTCCCCCTCAAGAGCGTCCTGGTTTACCCTCTCCAAAAGAACTTCCGCGCCATCCTCGCCCCCTGAGCCCTGACCCAGAGGGGCACCGAATATTTACTCCTATTTTATCCTAAAGCCTTGATTTTGAGACTGTTGTGATTGGAGCGGCGTGCCTGCCAAGCCAGAGATTTGAGAGCCATACTTACGCAAATATACTTATTTTCAATCCTGCATGATTTGATGCGCTTACTGAAAAGTGACAACTTGCACAGTTCTCATCCGCAAAACCAACTACGGATTACCGGTTTACCCGCGGCGTGCGGCGACTGCGATTTTGACAGACATAGCTGATTTCGGAGGGCCGTCGGCTGGATGCGGGCCGCTCACGGCTTGGCGGGTTTCCAATTGGGGAAATCGCTTTGCAATTGGTGGCGGTATTTTTCGGTGCCTGCGGCGTCGCCTTGTTTGTCGAGAATGCTGATGAGTTTGGAGAGGGCCAGCGGCTTGAGATCCTTGTCATCGTGGAATTCAACGACGATGGTGTACTCGGCGGCGGCCCCGGCGGGGTCGTTTTCCAGCAATTTCAAATCGCCCGAGAGGATGCGCAGGCCGGCGTTGGTGCGGCCTTGGGGGCGGAGGGCGAGGGCTTCATCGGTGGCGTTGCGGGCATCGGCTGGGCGTTTGAGGGAGAGCAGGGCGCGGCCGCGGTCCAGGAGGCCGTCGGCTTTCCAGCCGGGATTATCTTCGACGCTGAGGACGTTGGTGGCGGCGGCGAGGGCCCCTTCGGCATTGCCGGTTTCGAGGCGTGCCTTCGCGAGGTAGCGCCAGACTTCCTTGGGGGTTTCGCGGGGTTCCTGGGGGTTGGCGACGAGATTGAGGAATCGGGCGGCGGCGGCGAAGTTATCAGCGTTGTAGGCTTGCATGCCCGCCCACTGCAGGACTTGCTCGGGAATGTCCGCGTCATACTTACCGGTAATGGCCAATTCCAATTCGCTGGCCAAGTGAGGGAAATCCTGCGCTGAAAAGTACCCTAGGCTGAGCAACAGCCCGGCGTGTTTGGCGTAGGTATCCGGCCGCAAACTGCGTGCCTTTTCCAGATAGACGATGGCTTCCTTGGCCGCATTTGTTTTCGTTAGCCCCTGACCGATCCAATAATTGGCCTCGGCTTCGAGTTTTGGACTGAGGCCCTTGACATTTTCGAGCAAGCCCTTGTACCGCACGATCATATCCGGCAGGTTGCCTTCGCTGCGGCGGATGCGGGCGCTTTCCAGCCAGCCGAAGGAGATGAGCTCCGGGGGCGTGCCGGCAGCCGTGAGGCGGTCGTAGTCCTTGATGGCCTTGGCTGGCTCAGCGCTTGCAGCATAGGCACCGGCGCGCTTGGCGATGGCAGAGTGCAGCCGTGGATCTCCGGGGTACTTGCTGATAAAATCACTCAGTGAGCGGATCGCCCCCTGCACGTCGCCTGCATCAGCCAGGCACCAACCACGCTGATAGAGCAGGCCTGGACGATTCTTCTCACTGATGCGGGCGGCGTTGATCTCCGTGTAGATTTTGGCGGCAGCGGTCAGATTTTTACTGGCAAACAAGGCTTCCGCCTTCATCAGCATCGCGGTGTGGATGCGCGGGTCGTCAGCCCGCGTCTTCCGATAGAGTTCGAGGAAGGCATCGACCTGATCGGGCAGGTGGCGGCCCTCAATCTGGAAAAAGCACAGCAAGCGGTAGTACGACGCTTGGAAGGCCAAATCATGTTGAGCATCGACGAGGTGTTCGACCTCGCGGAAGTGGCCCAGGGCGTCGCTGGGTTTTTGCAGGCGCAGGTAGGCCCGGGCGACGAGCATCAGCCGGGTGGCTTCTTTTTCGCCCTCGGCCTTCAGTTCGCTGTCGCCGAAGAGACTCACGACCTTCGCATATTCCTTGTTAGCAAAATGAATGGCCATCAGCGCGGTTTGGGCATCAAGACGGAATGCCTCCATGCCCGGGGTGGTCAGGACCATCTTGAGGTATTTTTCGCTGAGCTCGGGTTGCTCGAGTTTGGTGGCGGTAAGGGCGGCGTGAAGGGCGGCCTCGCCGCGCAGTTTAATTTGGCTGGGCGAGGCGACAATCTGCTGGTAGAGGGCGAGCGCTTCGGGCAGCTTGCCGGCCTTGGCTGCGAGGTGGCCGAGGGCGAGTTTTGCCTGAGCGGCAAACAGGGCTCCGGCGGGATCTTCGAGCACCTTTTGGTAGGCACCGATGGCCTCGCGATCCTGGCCGAGCATGCGGTAGCAGGTTCCGACAAAGTAATTGCCGCGTGCTCGGTCCTCGGGCTTGGCGGCATTCTTGGCAAAGAGCTCGAAAAGCGGGGCGGCCAAGGTGTACTCGGTTTTATTGTAGTGGTCGGCGGCGAGCGTGTAGGCGGCGGCGGCGGCCCACTTGCCCTTGCCGTAGCGATTGAGCAAGGTGTGGAAACAGCGCTTGCCCTCATCCATCTGGCCGCCCTGATAGTAGCTGTTGCCCAGGTACCACCAGGCCATTTCGGCATTCGGATGATTGGGAAACTCGTCCAGATAACTGGTGAAAATCGTGGCGGCCCGCTCAAAGCCAGCTTGGCGGTTTTCCAGCACGGTGCTGCTTTGGGCGGCATCGTAGAGGTTTTTGCCGCGTGCGAACTGATCATTGCCCGCATCCGGCTGCAGGCTCGGATCGACCGGTTCGGCACGCGGGATTTGAGCACACAACGAGCCACAGGCAATAACGAGGATGGCAAGAAATGGATTCATGGTTGTTGGATAAAAACTGCCTGATGTGGCAGGCGGCCATGATTACTTGGCGGGTTCAGGGCGTTGGGTCGCGAATGAGATGTTCCAAATGCCGGACTTCTGGCAGGTATCGATGACCTCGACGATGCGCTGGTAATTGACGCCGCCGTCGCCCCGGATGCGCACCGGTTGGTTTTTCCACTGTTTGGCCACAGCGCTGAGTTTGTCGTGCAATTGCTCCAGCGTCACCTGGCCGCCTTCGACCTTCACCGAGCCGTCGCCTAGGATATTGATGATGATTTCGCCACGCGAGCGGTTTTTCTGAGTGCCTTCCTCGGCGGTGGGGACCGACACCGACAGCTCGGTTTCAGATCGGGTGAGCTGCCGCGTGATAATGAAAAAACTCAGCAGCAGCAGCAAAATATCAATCATCGGCGCCAATTGCATGGCGATGGGCGGGGGCTGACGGCTGGTAAATTGCATTTGCCTAGAAATGTTAGATTCCGTGCAGGTCCGGCCGCTCGCCGCCCACCTGAGAGGCGGCGGGCAGTGGATAATTCTCGCGTGAACGCTGGCTTGGAGGCGTGTAGGAGGGGACCGCTTGGCGCTCGAATTGGGCGTGGAGGAGGGCGATCAAGTGGGTGGCTGCGGCTTCCAACTCGGAGATGTATTTTTGAACCCGGCCACGGAAGATCGAGTAGAACGCCAGGGCGAGGATGCTGATGCCGAGGCCGCCTGCGGTGGCGATCAAGGCTTTGGCGACGCCTTCAGCCAGGCCCATTTGGCGCACCCCCTGGACGTCGCCGCCGGACATTTCGATGAACGCCTCGATCATACCCAACACGGTTCCGAGCAAGCCGATCATCGGCGCGATGGCACCGATATCGGCGAGGTAGGCGATGCGTGAGGTGAGCATGCCGGCCTGGCGGGAGCCCTCGGTTTGGGCGACTTCGCGGATATTTTCAAATGAATTGCCTGGATTGGTGGAGAGGAACGTCAGGGTTTTTTGGGTGATGCGGGCGATGCATTCGTTGCGCCGCTGGCTAAAGGCGATGAGGCCCAGATAGTCGCGTTTGCGAATCATCGTCTCGGCCGTATGCATGAAGTGGTCGCTGACAATCGCGTTGCGGCGGATGGTTAAAAAATAGATCAGGATCAGCAAAACACCCACCACCGAGAGCAGGGCGAGTGGATAGACCATGATTCCGCCTTTCACGACGACTTCGAGGAAATTCATGGTCGTGTGGGGTGCTGCGGCACCAGCAGCGGGCGCGGCGGCACCTGCGGCAGAGGCACTCAGCGCGGAGACGTACATCCCCGCAGCAATCAATAAGCGGCAATTCATCATTGGTTCGGTGGCAAAATCCTAGCGCAACACCACCCCAACGCAAGCATTGCCTGCGCCCGATTCATAATATAGCGGTCCGCCTGCCCCTGCCCCCAGATTCCGAGGGTGTAGGCGTAGATCGAATCCAAGTCATCGTAAGCGAGCTTCGAAAGGCGGAGTCGCATAACGACTCAGAGGACGTGACGCTGATGCATTTGTTCGAGAAATTCCTCATCAGATCCATAAGAAAGCCAGGCTTGTCCTGGCGCAGGGGATGACACGGATTGAAAGATCGCGCCTTCCGGTGAAAAATTTGCCATATTTCACGGTTTTCATTTCCAGCGGCTGTGGCTGCATTACGCTGGGTTTGCCGCCAGCCATGTCCGCCGTAGATTTCAAAGCCAAGCTTCGCGAGGTGCCGCACCAACCTGGGGTGTACCTGATGAGGGATGTTTTGGGGACGATCATTTACGTGGGCAAGGCGCGGGATTTGCGGCGGCGGCTCGCGTCGTATTTCATGGCGTCGGGCAAGGCGCGGGCGGACCTCAAGACTCGGGCGTTAATCGATTCGATCCATGATTTTGAATTTCACTTGGTGCGCAACGAGGAAGAAAGCCTGCTGCTGGAGGGCAAGCTCATCAAGGATTACCGACCGCGCTACAACTTGGCCTTGCGCGACGACAAGCGCTTTTTTCTAGTAAAAATCCGCCTAGCCGACCCCTGGCCACGTTTCGCCATGGTGCGGATGAAAAAGGACGACGGTTCGCGCTATTTCGGTCCGTTTCCGCATTCCAGCGCGCTGCGAGAGACGCTCACTTGGCTCAATCGCAAGTTTGGATTTCGGGCTTGCAGGCCGCTGCAGCCCGGCGAGGCCGAGTACCGTCATTGCAACGCAGACATTATTCGCAATTGCTCCGCGCCGTGCATCGGGCGCATCGACCGTGCTGCCTACGTCGCCAGAATCGACGAAGCCTGCCGGATATTGGAGGGCAAGGGGCGGCGTGAGTTATTCGATGACCTACGGCGCGAGATGGAGGAGTGCGCCTCCGAGCTCGAGTTTGAGAGGGCCGCCACCCTGCGCGACATCCTCGCCAACCTCGAAAAAACCCTCACCCCAACCCGCCAATTCAGCCGCGCCTGCGGCCTGCCCAGCAGCGTCAAGCCCACCGAGGACCTGGCAGAACTCGGCGAACTCCTGCAGCTCGCCGGTCCTCCCCGCGTGATGGAATGCTTCGATATCTCCAATGTCTCATCCAACCACATCGTCGCCTCCATGGTGCGCTTCACCGACGGCCGACCCGATAACCAAAACTACCGCCGTTACCGGATCCGCAGCGTCTCTGGACAGGATGATTTCGCCTCCATGGCCGAAGTCATCCGGCGCCGATTCTCACGCATCCTGATGGAAAATTCCAAGGCCGATCCGGCTGCGGACGTGACACAGGAAGATATATGGGACGCCCAGCGGCGCTTGGCCCGCGACGGCCGGGCACGCATCATCCTGCCCGATCTAGTGATTGTTGACGGCGGCAAGGGCCAGCTCGGAATGGCTGTTAGAGAGCTTCGAGCCCTTGGCCTGCACCAACTGCCCGTCATCGGCCTAGCCAAACAGCACGAGGAGGTATTTATTCCGGGCCAGAGCGAAAGCCTGCGCATCCCCCACGACCGCGGTGCCCTGAAACTGCTCCAACGCATTCGCGATGAGGCCCACCGCTTCGCCAACGGCTACAACGCCCTGCTTTACCGCCGCCGCATGCACGAAAGCCTGCTCGACGAATGCCCAGGCATGTCGCCGAAGCGCAAACAGGTGTTATTGGAGAAATTCGGCAGTGTGGCCCGCCTGAAAAATGCCGCTGTGGCAGACATTGCCGCAGTGCCTGGCATCTCGGAAAAATCCGCCGCCGCTATTCTGGCGTTTTTGCAGCGCTCATAGCACCGGCCCAATCATGACTGCGGCAAAACCGCCACTTGTCCACGCTTCGCGACAGGACGGTCGTCCGATCGGATTCGACCAGGGGCTTTGAATCTCGGGTTGCCAGTGCTCAATGGCTGTGGTACACCCAAACCCATGCGTGCATTATCCTATGGCTTGGCAGCGGTTTTGATTTCGGCATGGAGCCTGCTCGCGGGCGAAACTCCCGCAGCGACCGATGTGGAAAAACCTCCGGTTGCTGAGATGGAAAAAAAGCCGGTTGCCGAGGTGGAAAAGCCTCCGGTTGCGGTCAAACCACTGATCGCGGTTTATGACTTGGAGGGCAAACTCGTCGAGGCCGGCCAACACAAGCAATCGCTGCTGGATATGGATACCTCACGGCCGCTCACCTTGTTTGATTTAACCAAAAGCTTGGGCCGGGCGCTGACGGATCCTGCGGTCAAGGCAGTGGTGCTCGATGCAGATGGCGCAGAGTTGGACTTCGCTCAGATTCAGGAAATCCGCACTCACCTGCTCGCACTGCGCGAGGCAGGCAAGGACGTCTGGCTGTACAGCGAACATCTATCCAACAGAATTGCCTTGCTTGGATCGGCGGCCAATCATTTTGCGCTGATGCCGGAAGCCGATTGCGCCTTCAACGGCATTTATGCGGAATCGATGTATTTCAAAGGTCTGCTCGACAAGCTGGGGGTGCAAGCCGACGTGATTCACATTGGGGATTTCAAGAGTTATGGGGAAACCTACTATCGCAGTGGACCGAGTGATTATGCCAAGCAGCAGGAAGAAATCCTCATCTCCTCAATCTTTGAACAACTCGTCGATCAGGTCGCCAGCGGTCGCAAACTGCCTCCGGACAAGGTCCGCAACCTCATCGACGACGGTGCCCTGACCGCCGCCGGAGTGGTCGAGGCAGGACTCGCCGACGAGGTTCTTTACCGCACCGAGTTTGTTAAGAAATTGCGCGACACGTATGGCAAGGAAGCCAAGTTTGATCGCAAGTACCAACTTCCGGACCTGGACGGACCGGACATCAATGGCTTGCTCGATGTGTTCCAATTGATGTTCCGCAACAAGTCCGACGCCTCAAAATCCAAAAAAGATTACGTCGCAGTGGTCGCCCTCGACGGTGATATTTCCGATGAATCTGTGGCCCCGGTGCGCACTCAGATTCTCAAACTCATCAAGGACGAACACGCTAAAGCCCTGGTGCTTCGGGTCAATTCACCCGGCGGTTCGGCGCTGGCCAGCGAGGTGCTGTGGGAGGCCGCCGATCAGTGGAAGCGCGGAGGACGGCCGCTGGTGGTGTCGATGGGCGGCGTGGCGGCCAGTGGTGGCTACTATGTTTCCAGTGGTGCTGACCGGATCTTTGCCGAACCCGGAACCATCACCGGATCGATCGGCGTGGTGGGCATGAAATTTGTTCTCAGCGGTGCCTTGGAGAAACTCGGTATCACCACCCATGCCATCCAGCGCGGCAAAAACGCCGGTGCCATGAGCATGACCCGCGAGTATTCCAAGGACGAGGCGGAGATGATTCGAAAGTCGATGAGCACCGTTTATACGACCTTTAAAAAACGCGTGACCGATGGCCGTGGCAAAGCCTTGAAAGGCGAATTGGAGCCCCTGGCCGGCGGCCGCGTCTATAGCGGCAAGGACGCCCTCGCCATCGGCTTGGTGGATGAACTTGGCGGCTTGCGCGAAGCCATCATTCACGCCAAACGCGCCACCAAGCTCCCCAAACTCGACGTTCGCCAGCTACCCGAACCCAAAAGCCCGATCGAAGGACTCTTTGCCAAACCCGATAAGGACGAAACTGAGATTATCCGCGCCGGCCGCGCCCCATCGGTGAGTCTTCAGCTGCACCAGTGGCTTGCCACCGGCGGACTCCTCGAGGCCCTACCTCCGTCCGCCCGCGCCGGGGTCGTCCGCCTCGCCGGCCGCATTGATGCCTTCAAAGGATCGCCGATCCTGCTGCTAGGGCCAGAACTTAATCTGCGCTGGTGAGCTTCGATCAGAAACTTCATGCCGCAGCTCATCATCGTGAATGAATTAGCCCGGTCACCTCGTTAGCCATCGGAGTTCAACAATCATCAATCGGCAATCCTTCGACTGAACCCACGCCAGAAGGGATGCAAATTGGTCCTTGATACGGCTGCGGAAAGGAGTCAATTTTTCTCCGTCATGCGTTACCTGATCTCATTTCTCATAGCCCCACTAGCATTTGCTCACCCCGATCCCGGCACCAAGCCGGGCAATGATCCGCAGACGGCTGTGCGGACTGGCAATGGGGCATGGTCCTACGAGGCGGTGCCTCATTGGGGCGAGTTGCCGGATGGAAAAATCATCGGCCCGACACACGGCGGGGTGGTCGTGGATGACTCGACCGGGCTGATTTATGTATCTACCGACTCCGCGCTTTCGGTGATCGTGTATCAGCCCGATGGGAAATTCATTCGCACGATCGCGCCGGAATGTCGTGGATTCCACGCCTTGGCGATTTGTCAGGAAAATGGCAAGGCCGCCATTTACGGGGCTCAACTCAATGGCAATACGCCGCCGTTGCGCGTTTGCAAAATCGATACGGACGGAAAATTGCTCCTCGAGATTCCGAATGCGGGCACTGGCGAAGTGCCCGGTGGTTGGGGTGGTGTCACTGGAGTGGCAGTTGCTCCAGACGGTTCGATCTTTGTTTCGATGGGCTATGGTTCAAACATCATTCACAAATTTGACGCGAAGGGAAAAATCATTAAATCCTTTGGCAGCAAGGGCGAGGATGAGAAGCAATTCAACACCCCGCACGGATTGGCCATTGATACCCGATTTGGGGAACCACGATTGCTGGTGGCGGATCGGGAAAAGCGTCGGCTCGTGCACTTCGATCTTGATGGGAAATGGATTGGGGTTCACGCCAGCAATTTGCGCCGTCCTTGTTCCGTGAGTATTTTCGGCGACGTTCTGGCTGTTGCCGAACTCGAATCCCGGGTCACGATTATCGACAAGACCGGCACGCCGATTTCGTTCCTCGGTGACAATCCGAATAAGGCTCAATGGGCGAATTTCGGGGTTCCGCCTCAAGACCAACGGCTGGGGATCTTCACCGCTCCACACGGACTTAGCTTCGACAAAGCGGGAAATCTCTATGTCCAGGATTGGAACCAAACCGGCCGCGTCACCAAGTTGAACAAGCTATAAGACAACCCATCATGGTTCAGCCCGTAACGGGAAAATTCGGCTGCCAGAATCCTGTGAGAATGACCTAACCGATGAGGTGGTGCTTGCCAGCGAAGCGGACGTCGCTACCCTGAACGCATGACTCGCACATGGATTCGCACATGGGTTTGGATGGTTTGGCTCGCATGGCCGATTCCCGCGTGGACGGCTGATTACGTGGTGATCGTGTCTGAGGCGACGTCAACCGATGCACCGTGGCGGGCGGTGGCGGATAGTCTAGCCAAAAAACATGGTGGCGAGGTGATCGAGTGCAAGCAATCGCCGCTGGAAATGCGCGAACGGCTCGCTGGCGAGCACGCCCCTCGCTGGCTCGCCTGGGTGGCCCGGCCGCAAGAACTCGGCCCCGGCCCAGTGGCAGCGATGCATCGATTGTCCCGGGCGCTGGATGGCGACCCGTACACCGATTGCCGCTGGGGCATCGTGACCGGCGGCAGCGCCGAGGTGGCCGCGCGGGTGGTGGCCGAGGAGAAACCCTTGGTGGTCCGCGAGGTCGGCGGCGGCACGTCCTTCGCCAGCGAATGCGTCACCAGCGGCCGCTGGTTTTCCGAATTCAAAGCAGGCGAAGTCTGGGTCAAACCTGCTGGCGGCAAAGCCAGCTTGGTGGCCGGCGAGGCCGACTCCGTGCCCGCCATCGTGCGCTTCCTCAACGAGGGCAAACCCGATTGTTTCATCACCTCCGGCCACGCCAGCGAACACGATTGGCAACCCGGCTACGGCTTCCGCGACGGCACCTTCGCCGCCAAACATGGCACTCTAACTGGCATGGCGCTAGACGGCTCCACCCACCCGGTCCACTCCCCGAATCCAAAGATTTTTCTAGCAGTGGGCAATTGTCGTGC
The DNA here is from genome assembly GCA_903827375.1 of Akkermansiaceae bacterium. Classification (GTDB taxonomy): domain Bacteria; phylum Verrucomicrobiota; class Verrucomicrobiia; order Verrucomicrobiales; family Akkermansiaceae; genus Luteolibacter. The sequence goes on along the minus strand of CAIKHZ010000266.1, from coordinate 10,029 downwards.
CGGCAACATTCCGGCCAGCGACGATTGCATGATGCTTGCCTGGATCGGTTCGGCCGGCGTCCGTCAATCAATCGGCTACACCGTCAATACCTGGTTCGGATATGCCGGCTGGGGCGTGCTGGATTACTTCCTCGAACAACCCGGCCGCTTCACGCTGGCCGAGGCATGGTTGGCCAACGACCACGCGCTGGTCTGGCAACTCGGCCAATTGGACAAGTCGTTGCTGACTAAAAACGTCGAACCTGGCACAACCGTCGGCAACGGCACTGCCGCCGGACTGCTGCATGACCGCGACGTAACCGCGTTTTACGGCGACCCGAAATGGGAAGCGCGGATGGCCCCCGGGCCGCTGCGGTGGAGGGAAACTCTAACTGAAAATCCAGTCGGCGAGTTTACCTGGAAGATCATCCCGCAAGCCGGGCGCGAGACATTTGCCACGGTTGACAGCAACGGATCGACCCGCGGTGGCCGCCCCCTCATTGTCTTTTTGCCGCGCCGCCTGGCCGCGCCAGTATTGCTGGAAGGGGCGAGCTGGAAGCCGCTGTTGGCGGATGATTTCGTGTTGCTGCCCAACCCCGGCACGGCCACCGATCCGCCCACTGAAATCGTGATCCGGTTTCGCGCCGCCTCACCTGCCCCACCCGCTCACAGCCCTGCAAACCCAAATGTGGAATAATTAATCTTGATTTCCGCCGGTGCCTGCGTAAACTCCTCTCATGGAAAGCATTCACGGGCACGACGTCATCGAGATGATTCAACAAGCAGGCCACGGGTTTTCCCGGGCGGAGCTGATAACGGCCATCGAAGCCAAATTCGGGACTGATACGCGGTTTCACACGTGCTCGGCCGAAAACCTGACCGCCGAGGGCTTGGTCGAGTTTCTATCGGACCGGGGCAAATTTGTCGGAAACGACAACGCCTTGGCCATCGATCCGTCCAAGGTCTGTCAGCACTAACATCTTTCCGCCAGCCGCGCCTGGATACGGCCCAGCAAGTGCTCCAAACGCGGCATCGCCACCCCGGCCTGCTGCCCGCGCCGCAACGGCTCTTCCCAAATCGGCCCCACTTCCACTTCCTGCCCATCGAGAAAGTCGATTAGGCTCGATGGCCGGTACGGGCCCATCGGCAGCGTGCGGCTGATGTTGGATTCTATCAAATCATCGGCCAGCGGAAGACCCTGCGCCCGCGCCGCAGCAATCACTTCCGCCATCAGCGCGCGGATCTCGGCCTGCGTGTCGGATGAGGCTAACAGAATATCAGTGGTCACCCCGCCTTCGGCCACTGCCAGCCCGTTGAATGGCACGTTCCACACCAGTTTTTCCCACTGTGAATGCGCCAAATTGGCCACGGCTTCCGAGGGGATTCCAGCGGCCTTGAAGCGCCGCGCCAACTCCGCCGCACGCCCCCGCCCGTCAACCTGCCACTCGCCTAACGAAATTCGCCCGCCGGCGCTGTGCCTCACATGACCCGCGGCCAGCCGGTTGATGCACACAAAGCACAAGCCACCTAACACTCGATTCGGGCCGACGATGGCCGCCAACTCTTCACAATTGCCCAAGCCATTTTGCAGGGTCAGCACCTGTGTGTGGGCGTGCAGCAGCGGCGGCAGCACGTTGGCCAGTGCGGCGTTGGCGGTGGTCTTCCAGGCAACGATAACCAGATCGACCGGGCCGATGTCCCGGGTGCTGCGCCAACCGGCCACCCGCGGCAATTGAAAATCCCCGTGCACACTTTCCACTCGCAGGCCGTCGCGCCCGATCGCCTCGAAATCCCGACGCAACAAGAATCGCATATCTTCTCCGGCCTGCGCCAACCGCCCCCCGTAATACAAGCCGACCGCCCCGGCACCGACCAGGGCCACAGTGTTGAAATCCCAGCTCACTCGTCTTTGAAGGCTTCTGCCCGCCGCCCATCAATGCAGCGCGTCAGCCATTGAATGAGCTTTTCCGCTTCGGCCGACTCGTTGCGCATGGTTGTTAGTGCGGCCCAATCCAAGTGTGGGCGCGAGGTGGGTGCCGCCAGCCGGTTGATGTCGAGCTTTGCCATAATGGCATCGCTCTCAACCGGATGGGCGTTGAGAATATTCTCCGGGCGGGGCAGTTCATCCAACATCTCCGGAGTTAGCCCGAACGATGTCACCCCAACTCCGAAAGCCGCGCTGAGGCGCCGCAAACTATCTGCGAGAGCCTCATCTTGGATCGGTGCCGCATACACCAGTTCTCCGCCCTGGGACCACATCGACACCGACAGGGTTTGGAAAAAGTCCTCGCGGTACGTTTGCAGCGATGGCTGAATGCGCAATCGCGCCGCGTGCAAACGAAACGGCGCTATGCCCAAGCGCTGCTTGAGCGCAAGCATCGTTTCATCCAGCGTCATCTCCTCGTCCGGCGAACCGCCCGTCTCCCAGTCCACCAGCACCAACTCGGGGTATTTCCACAGATTACCTAACGGCGAATCCTTGGCAAACGCATGCCGAAACACAAACGGAAATCTCCCGTTGATCTCAAAGTAGCGCGTCACCACCGCCCGGAATTTGCGGTTGCGCAACATGACCGTGTCCATCTCCGCTGGATCGCTTGATAGATCATCGAGGCGCCCTTGGATGAGCGAGAGCAATTCCTGCGCCCCCGAGAGCGCCGGCAACGGCGCGCTTCGCCGGTAGTAGCCCTGCCCCTTTTCCACCTTGGCGATGGGTGAGCCCGGATCGCACGACATGATGGAAAAATGATATCGCAGCGAGGCGTCCGAATAGTTGCCGGTGAGTTGCAGCCGCGTCACTCGTATCAGCTCGGTCCCCTTGATGGCCTCAACAGGATTGCTAGGCAGCAGGGTCGGCAAAATATCCGTTAGTTGTTTGCGAAGACTCATGGGGATTCACAACGACGTCACCGCCGCTGCGCAGCATCCAAAGTCGCATTGGCCGATGCATCAAGCTCCAAAATGCCGCATTTAAAAAAATTCCGCGATGGGGGCATGAAATTTTTCAATTTTGCAATCTGAGGGCTTGTCCGGAGTGCGGTGGTCCGCCATCTTAGCGCTGATGCAAATGAAATTCGCCGCGCTCGCCATCGCCTTGGTTTCCAACATAGCCGTGCATGCGGAGGCACCGGATGCGCGGGCCATTCTTGAGGGTGCGCGAATGGCTGCGAGCCTCACGCAGCTCGACGAGGGGCTCAGTGGCAATTTGAAAAAAGATGGCAAGGCGGTGCCGGTAACGCTTTTCCTGAAGGGCAAGGATATCCAGTTTCAGATTGATGAGAACAAGACAGCTCCGCAAATTTTTCATTTACGGCTCAACGACAATTCATTTGATTTATTTGAGATCATTGAGGGCAAGACGGTTCGTTTTCCGGACGCCAAGCTGGTTCAATCCATCGCTGGCACCGACGTGACGTACGAGGATCTAGCGCTTCGATTTTTCTATTGGCCGAATCCCAAGTTTGAAGCGGAGGAAAACGTCAATGGTGAGGCTTGTTACAAGCTGCGTTTGGACAAGCCGAAGGACAGCGCCGGGCGCTACTCTGCGGTGTACATCTGGGTTCACAAGAAGTACGGAGCCTTCATGCGTATCCAGGGATTTGATAAGAACGGCGGCTTGGTCAAAGAGTTCTTGGTGCAAGATGTGATGCAGGTCTCCGACAAAGTCTGGACCTTGCAGAAAATGCAGGTCGCCACCCACGATCCCGCCAACGGCCGCCGCAAGTCGATCACCAATCTGCTCTTCGAAAAACCCAAACGCGCCGCGCCCAAGGGGTTGCGTTAGGGATGAATCCCTGCAGCGCTGACCTTCGACCGTGACTGGCCCAAAATGACAGAACTTGGCGTTCGACCTCAAGATAGCCACTCGGTCGAGCCAGGTCCATTTCCTGAAATTCCCTCAAGCTCATGAGCCGCGCAAGAAGATCTGTCGCCGTGTAGCGGCGCGTCTATGACCGCCGATGACCATGAACCGACATGGACTCGCCTATTTTTTCACTCAGCTCCAGCGAGGGCGGCCAACGCCAACTGACGTGCCTTGGGCTGGTTGAACTTGGAATTGGATGCCATGGTGAAGTCAGCTTTGGCTTCGTCGGCATGGCCCAGCGCCCGGTGAGCCCGGCCCCGGTTAAAAATCGGGTAGGCATCGTTCGGAGCGAGTCTGATGGCAATGTTATAGGCGGTCAGAGCATCGGCCGCCCGCCCTAGCAGCAACAGGCAATCACCGCGGCGGTTCTGGGCCTTGGAGGTGAGCGCGGCTCGCTGGGCATGCCCCGGCGGCAGACAATCGCCGAGGGCTTCGAGCACCAGCACACAGGTTTGCATGGCGCCCTCGACCTTGGGCGACGGCCCGCTGGCGTCCTTGAGGTCTTCCTTGGCAAGTTCTAACAATGTATCCAGCGGGGCAACGGCAAAATCGCCAGGCCCACGGCTGGCGGACGTTAGTTTGAGAGCATCGACGCAGTCCTCGGCGCGACCTGCGGCGGCGAGCTTGTGGATGGCTTCCGGCGTGAGCAGCGGCACCACAGAGGCTCGCGGAACCCGTTCGTCCACAACGGCGGCGGGCGGCGGCGGCGGGACCGAGGCAGCTGCCAGTCCCGCCAGATAGATATCCTCACCGACCAGTCGTGAATACTCGGCGGGAATCTGCGTGCCATCGCTGCGCCGCATGACGTCGGCCCGGGTGCGCTTGAAAACCTGCTCGATGGTCAGGCCCGGAGTGCGCAAGTGCTTGAGTAACTCCTCGGTGTAGAGACCGTTGGCACCCGTGCCATCCTGCGCCGTGCGCCCCGCATCGGTGGCAAATGCAATCAGCGAGCCGGCCGGAGGCTTCATTTCAGCAAGTCCGCCAGAAATCGCTAGATCGCGGGTTTGTGGGTTGCGGGCCACCGGCGTGCTGCGGCATGCGTCGAGGATCACCAGGTTGCAGCGGCCACCGGCGGCACTCATTTCGGCGACGACTTGTTCGGCGTTGAACAGCTTGGTCTCGGCAAGCATGTGGAGGGCGGCGGCATCGGCGGCGTCTGGCGTGTAGCCGGACTTGACAGGGATTAGATAGTTAGATCCAGCGACGGAGATCCCGTGGCCGGCGTAATAGAAGATCGCGACTTGAGTGTCGCGCAGCTTGCCGCGGAATTCGGCCACAGCTTTGAGGAGTTCGTCGCGGGTCACGTTGTGTTCTTCGATGACGGCAAAGCCTAAGCCGCGCAGGGTTTTGGCCACTGCCTTGGCATCACTCACGGCGTTGCGCAAGGGGCCCACACTGGCTTCATACTTGGCATTGCCAATAACGAGGGCGGCCCGTTGAGTGATTTTTGTTTCGGCAGCGGCACCCGTGAGTCCAAGGCCCAGGATGACGAGCGAGGCGAGGCGCATACACGAGTTCATAGCCCAGACGTTGCGCAACCTGGCGGCGCACGTCAACACCAATGCAATGGATTGACCGACGGCTCCCGCCTGAGTACCCTTCGCAGGTGAAGATATTCCATTTACTGCTGCTGCCGTTCATCACGAGTTGTGTCGTGAAGCCGCCACCGTCAGCGCCGCGGCTGTTACCGGGAGACCCCTCTGCGCCTTCCCAGGTCACTCCGCAAGAGTCGCTGGCTATCGCTCAGGAAATCTCCAATCATCCTTGGCGACCGTTTTCTAATAATATAAAACATACCGAAGACAAGGCGGGCATCCGCGTGAACACGCCGGATATCGGTCATGAGCCAGGGCTCAAGCGGCAAGGCTGGTGGGTTCCGGGCAATGTCAACACCGGCATCCCCTACAAGTGGGGCGGCTTTGATGATCTAACGTCATTTGATCAGGCCATCGCCAACGGCTTGGCTGGCGGCGATGTGGCAACACCCGAAAAGCGCCGCGCCGATAATGCGGCGGTGAGTGCGCAGGCGGCGGGTATCGATTGCTCGGGATTTGTTTCGCGTTGCCTGAAACTGCCTACCGTGCATGACACAACCCAATTGCCTGCGGTGTGCACGCCACTGGCAGGATGGGGCGACGTGCGGCCCGGCGACGTGCTAAACATCCCGCATCGCCATGTGATCCTTTGTGCCGGTTGGGCCAGCCCCGATCACAGCTGGCTCTATTACTATGAGACCGGCGGCCCGCCCGACTATTGGAAGCCGGGCCTCAAACAGGCACCGTTGGAAAAGCTGGCTGCTCTGGGCTATCAACCGCTGCGCTACTGCGGCATGGCCCGTGAGGGGGTGGCAGCGGGTGGGGATGCCAAAGCCGTGCTGACCCGGGGCATAAGAGCCATGGCCGTGAGTGTGATGGAGCCGACAGTGGGCGAACCGTGACCTACACTCACTTCGCGATGCAAGTGAGCTTGGTGGCGGTTCGAATGAATAAACAGCCGTTGGCCGCACTGACCGAAGCACAGGCCGGTCCATCGCCAAAGTCGGCACGCGAGAGGATTTTGCCGTTGGGTCCGGCGGACACCACCACCACTTCGCTATCTTCGCTCATCACGTAGATTTTGCCATCCGCTCCAGTGGGCGAACTGCGCCAGGCACCGCCCTTGGCGAGTTGGCAACGGCTAATCTCCTTGCCGGTTAGAGGATCCATGACTAACAAAAATATTCCGCTACTGCTCTTGCTGCCGCTCGCCCACGGATCGTTCTTATCGCTTTGCAACACATAGATCAACCCCTGATAGACCAATGCCGTGCCGGAGTCGCTGGTTCGCTCGTCATAGGTCCAGGCAAGAGCGTCTGTCTTCAACTCTCCCTTGCCGCCAGCTTTGAGGGCCAAAAGCGGTCCGCCGCGCGGTCTGTTGGCTACGATCAAGTCACCCACGGTGATGGGCGAAGGGATGAGGCGCCACATGGTTTCTCGCTTCGGGTTATAATCCAACCTCCAATACTCATCGCCCGTGGCCGGATCGTGGCCGCTGATGCAATCCCCACCTTGAATCAGCAACTCCTTGCGGTTTGGATGGTCGAAAGGCACAGGGGAGGAATAAGATTCACAGGATTCGTCGATGGCAGACGTCGGACGGACGTGTTGCCAGAGGGTTTTCCCGGTTAGGGGATCGAGTGCTAGAACCAGTGGAGCCAGCGGCTCAGTACCGCCGGCGGGGCCGGAGTAGGGCTTGGTCCGGCGCATGATTTGGACAAAGAGTTTGCCCTGCCACAGCAAGGGGCTCGAGCTATAACCGAATTTAGTGCACAAATTGCCATAGTCCTTGACCAAGTTGCGGCTCCAGAGCGGGTTGCCAGCCATGTCCAACGCCGCCAAATCCCCGCTGCCAAATAAAAAACAAACGAGTTTGCCATCCGTCACGGCCGAGGGGGTGGCCCCGTTATTTTGGGGTGCCTTAATTTCATCGCCCAAGCGCTTTTGCCATACCACTTTGCCGTCGCTGGCATTCACACACAAGCCCAGCAACCCTTTGCTGGCCGGATCCGTCGATGTCACAAATACCCGCCCGTCCCACACAATCGGAGTGGCATAACTTGCCCCGGGCATCGTGGTCACCCACTTCGCCTTGGTTGGATCACACGAATCCGGCAGGCCGGTAGCGTCGCTCGATCCGTTAGATAATGGCCCGCGCCATTGTGGCCAATTCTCGGCGTGCCCCACCATCGGCAGTAGCAGCCACGCGAAGGCGAGAAATGTGCAGCGGCGTTCGGAAAGCCCTTGGGCTGGTGTTTTCATGCGGAATAGGGCAAAGGATGGCTCAGGAAACCGCAAATTTACGCCGCAGCCAAGGTGGGTCTTTCACGATGCCGTCCACCTCGGTGAGAAAGGCACCATGGCCTTGCTCGTTGCAGTGGGCTTGCCATCGACCTCAAGCAGGGCTCGGTCACACGGGTTCTTTGGGCAGCCATTTTTCCAGCATGGCTGGCAATGAGCTGAGAGACACGGGCTTGGAAATATAGTCGTCCATGCCAGCATCGAGGCATATTTGTTGGTCCGCCTGCATGGCGTTGGCTGTCATGGCAATGATGGGAATCCGGGGATTGATGACGGTGGAATAATCGCTTCGGATCATACGTGTGGCTTCGAGCCCGTCCATCTCTGGCATCTGCACGTCCATCAAAACCAGGTCGTATGGGGTGGTGGTGAGGGCATCGATGGCTTCCGAGCCGTTGGAAACCACGTCCACCTGCAGCGTCAGTTTTTTCAATAATCCGATGGCTACTTTTTGGTTGATCGGGGTGTCTTCTGCCACCAAGACGCGAAGCCCCTGCCAGTGGGGCTTGTGGGTAACCGGTGAGAGCGGCTCGGGGGTCGAAGACATGGGTGCGTCGCGCAAGCAGGCGGCAAAACAGGTGGTAAACCAGAATTCCGATCCCTGCCCGGCAACGCTCGATACGCCGATTTCGCCGTCCATGAGTTGGACAAGCTTTTTCGAGATGGCCAAGCCAAGGCCGCTGCCGCCGAAACGTCGAGAGGTTGACGGGTCCGCTTGTGTGAACTGCTGAAATATCAGGGCTTGCTTGTCGGCGGGGATGCCAATTCCCGTATCACGCACTGCGAAGCGCAGCAGACTGGCAACAGCGGTGGCCGATGACAGACTCACCCGGACGGACACCTCGCCGTGTAGAGTGAACTTCATGGCATTGCCAACCAAGTTGGTTAGCACCTGGCGGAGTCGTTTTGGGTCACCGCTGAGGGAGTGGGGTACGTCCGGATCGATGGTGCAAGTGAATGCGAGTCCCTTGTTTTTGGCTTGCAGGGCGAACGCGTCGGAAAAATTGGCAAGCAGGGCCTCGAGGTTGAAATCGACAATCTCCAAGTCGAGTTTGCTGGCTTCGATTTTGGAGAAGTCGAGGATGTCGTTAATGAGGCTCAAGAGGGCTTCGCCGCTCGAGTTGATGGCTTCCGCAAACCTGCGCTGCTCACTGCTCAATGGAGAATCGAGAAGGAGGGACGTCATGCCGATCACGCCGTTCATGGGCGTGCGGATTTCATGACTCATGTTTGCCAAAAATTCGCTTTTGATTGCCGTCGCTCTTTCCGCCTTTACTGTGGCTTGCGCAAGCTGACTGTTGATCCTAAGAATCTCTTCCTCCGCCCGCTTTTGTTCAGTGATGGCCGCCCTAAGATCCTCATTGGTTTTTTCCATCTGGCTGCGCGAGACCATCAAAGCCCGGTTTTTTCGGAACACGACGAAAAGCGCCCCTGTGATGACGAGGGAGAGCAGAATTGCCAAACCAGCCTCGCTGGTGAGAATCAAGGTCCGGTTCTTTTCATAAAACCCCTCCCGGGGATGCAAAAAAACCGCCCGACTGCGGATGCTTGAAGGAAGGACGATGCCGCGATTCTCGAGCACACGATCATCGAAGATAAAGGCGTTCGGGCTCTTGAGCACGGGGGGCAGCGAGGCGAGTGGCGTGCCGTGCAGGTAGGCAAGCATCAGCTTGGCAGCAGTCCTGCCATGTTCGTGTCCGCTCGTCACCCATCCGCCCAGAACCCCTTCCATGACATATGAATCCTCCATGCTGACGATGACGCGACCGGTTCGAACAGTGCGTTTCACGATTTCCTTCAGAGAAAGCACCTGCCCGTTCTCATCGGTCATGCCGCCCACGGACGTTAGGATCACATACTTGCCCGGCAGATCGCGGACCCGTGCAAGGGCATGATCCAGGTTTTTCTCGGCGATAAAGGTCGCGCGAATTGAGGTGGGACTTAGTGCCTTCCTCGCCTCCTTTTCAATTGCCACGTAGGTGCTGCTGCCATCGCCCAGAAAGATGAGGTCGTTGGCGCTCTTATCGAAGGCCTGCAGCCATTCGATATTCGGCACCACCTCTTTCAGTTCAAAGACCCCGGTGGCAAGTGAGGGGGCGAGAGTTGGGAGCACCCCGTAGTTATTCACCCCGGAAAAGAAAATTGGCGTTCCCGGGAAGATGCCGGAAAGTTGATCGCGGGCAAACAAAAAGGCATCATCGTCGCTCGCATAGATCGCTGCGGGTCGATACCCCGCGAATTTCATTTCCAAGAAGCGAGCGTACTCTTTTGCATAGGTCTCGTCATAGCGCCGCCGCTTGGTATCGAGGTACTCGGTGGTGGCCGAGACGTTCAGCCCGGGATCTTTCG
>CAIKHZ010000265.1 GCA_903827375.1 Akkermansiaceae bacterium | reverse complement strand
TGGCACGACCTGGACAGTCTCCAGCAGCCTCAGCTTCCTCTATGACGGCTGGAATATGATCGCTGAATACAGCGCATCGTCGGGCACCCCGGCGGTCCTCACCCTGCAAGCCGCCAACGTCTGGGGCATCGACCTGTCCGCCACCCCACAGGGCGCGGGCGGGGTCGGCGGACTATTGTGTTCCACCCTGATAACCAATAACTCAGCCACAAATAACTATTACCCAGCTTATGACGGAAACGGGAACGTCAGCGCCTGGCTAGATAGCAGCGGCACCCTGCTGGCCCGGATGGACTATTCGCCCTTCGGCCAGTTGGTCGCCCAATACAAGTACACATCAACCGCCAGCGCCATCTTGTCCCGCCTGCCCTTCGGCTTCAGCACGAAATACACCGACAAGGAAAGTGGGCTGCTTTATTATGGTGAAAGGTATTACGATACGGTGACTGGGAGGTGGCGGTCGATGGATCCGATTGGGGAAGAGGGGGGGGTGAACCTGTATGGGTTTGTGGTGAATGACGGAGTGGATACGTGGGACGATTTTGGTCTCGCACTCCATGCGTTTGACGGAACATGGAATGATAAGGATCAGATGAAGAATCATCCCACCAATGTTGCAATTCTGTTTAATATTTATACGGATCCTCTCAAGTTCTACTACAAGGGAGTGGGGACCAATTGGTGGACGAAACTGCCAGGCGGATTGACGGGCGCTGGTGGTCAAAACAGAATCAATGATGCAATGAGGAATTTGCAGGTTCAACTCAAACAAGGCGATTGTGTGGTTGATATCGTAGGCTTTAGCCGAGGTGCGGCTGAGGCTCGGGAATTTGCCAATAGGATTGCTAGGGAGGGGATAACGAATCTGAAGGGAGGTGAATTACAGGTACGGTTTATGGGTTTGTTTGACACGGTTGCATCTATGGGCGTTCCCGGCGACGACTCCAACCCCGGGTATGACCTGAGCATCAAAAAACATGTTCGATATATCGCCCAAGCCACGGCGAATGACGAAAAGAGGCACTTCTTCCCATTGCACTCAATTAAGTCTAAGCCGGGTGATCCCAATACCACAAGAAGGCAAGAAAAGGGATTTCCAGGTGCGCATTCCGATATTGGAGGTGGCTACGAAGACGGCGATCTTTCAAATGGCCCTCTGCGCTGGATGTGGCAGAAAGGGCGTGCTGTCGGAGTTCCATTCGGTCCGCTGCCAGTCGACCGGCGAAAGGTTACGAAGCCAAGGCCTCATCAAGAAGGGGGTCCACAAGATCCCCAACGGCGAATTTTCTACCCTGTCCTTCCATGAAATTCTATTTTTCAATTCTAGCTCTGTCATTGATGCATGCTTCTTGTGGGCTTGTCCCACCAAAGTATGACTTAGTTTGCGTTAATGTGGGAAAGATCGCGGTGAAGGACGTAGATATTTCCTATAGTGGACGTGCGTTTTCATTTGGGATTCTCTCTCCTCATGCGGTCGGGACTCGCAACCGGGTCGACGAAGAGGTTTCAATACCGGAACGGGCAAATATTACCTGGTTGACCGAGCAGGATGGAAAGCGACACAAACAAGAGATTGTTGTAAAGTCCAAGCTATCGACTGGCAACGAAAGGGGTGCCTTGATTTTCTGGATTGACCAAGATAGAGCTGATGTGGCATGGAGAACAGAACTACAGTGGTCAAACACCATATACAAAGAACTTAATTCCAGATCTTTTGGCCGACAGTGATTGTGTTTCCAGTGGCTATCCCTGGTAAATGCTGGACAGCGTCTGGGGCGGTGTCGCGCTTACAATTGGTAGAGGGAGAACTGTCACAATTGATATTGGACAATCGACCACCGTCCATGACAGGCACGGTCGTTGGCTGCCAGCGAGACGGCAGCAACGCGCCGAGGTCGCCCTGGCTGGTCAAGAGGGCTTGGAAAATGACCTTGATCGTCAGCTGACCTATGGCATACGTGTGGCGGATGAACGAATTCCAGACAAGCTGTCCTGAGGCAAGCCCCAATCAAGGCGGAACTGCCCAAGGTCAAGTCCTTCCCCAATCCGCGACAGAATGACCACCCGATTTCTGACGCATTTCTGACAACCAGCCGTTTCACCAGTCACAACCATGCATCACCTCCAGAATCCAGAGACGCACGAAGGCCCGCAGAATCAACGAAAGGCGCAAGAGTCACCCCAAATCGACCAGACGCGAGATACAGTGGTAGATCACAGGTTTCGTCGCCGAACCCTTCCAACCCGCCAGCCATCTTGACCTGCGCATCTCTCCACCAT
>CAIKHZ010000264.1 GCA_903827375.1 Akkermansiaceae bacterium | reverse complement strand
TGTTGCCGAACACATCGCTCACCGTTTCATTCATGTGCAACACACTGACAAATCCGTTGGCCGCATTGAACACATTGGCCCCGTTCGACTCACTGGCAACCCCGGCCTTGCCCCAATACATCTTGATCTCCTGGCGGGCATTGCCGGTGATGCTGGGAATCTTCACCCACACCGCGGCGGTGGAGTTGGCGGAATCCCATTGCTCAATCTGGTAGAAAAGAGCCGAACCTGCCACAGTGGAAAAGCGAATGTCACTGCCGTCGGGCTGGGCCTGGCTGAAATTGAAGTTGGCGGAGTTGAGCCTCACCAGCAGCGGAAAGTTGCTTTCCGAAGCACCGGCCACAAGGTTGGCACCGTCAGGAGTGGTTAGAATGAACAACGAGGCGTTATAGCCCCAATTCTGATAGGACACCACGCTCACGGTATATGTCTTGGCGGTGCTGCCGTTTTCGGCTGTGACCGTATATGTCTGATCAGCAGAAAAATTCCTGCCGGTTCCAGAAACCGGGTTGATTGAGGCCAACGGTGAGATCGTAAAGGTCGGAGCCAACGCTGTGATATCTTGAGTCACTGGCACGATCAGGGTGATCTTGGTGCCGGACACCGTGGCGGCTCCCAACGCACCGAAGTTGCAACTCAGAACGTCACACGCGCTGCTGGCGGCGGCTTTGGTGACCGTCACACTGTAATTGTTCACGACAGCTCCGTCGGTGACGGCATAGACGACCGGGTTGGTGGCAAATGTGGGTGAAGGTGGAGCGCCGCTGGTTTGATTGCACGACCCGGATGTCAAGGTAAAGGTCGGCGCGAGACTGCTCAAGGTTGTCGAATACGGCACGGTCAACGCGATGGTCTTGGCTGTCTGGTTGATGACACCGGCATAACCGGGAATACCGAAGGATGTGATAACGGCTTTGGAACTGAGAGCAAGCACTGCCGTGGACTTGTCGAAAGTCCAGGTTTGGGCTCCAACCACTTTCGTATAGATGTTGCCGACCGGGCCGCTGAAGCCAGCCAAGTTAAAGGTGGCGCCGAAGGACTTGGTGGTGGCATCGACCAGTGTCCACGAACCCGAGGTTACAGTAACCGCAGAGGTATCGATGGTAAAACCACCATTTAGCGTGGCGCTTCCCGCACCTGTTAATTTGTTGGCAGCGGCATCGGTCACGGCGAATTTCAAGCCGCCGGAGCTAGCAAGAACCAGCGATGCGCCGCTGTTGATCGTGGTGCTGGTGGTGTAGGTGTTGACGCCGGAAAGCGTCAAAGCACCGGTACCGGTGACTTGCAGGTTACCCGTGCCGGAAATGACGCCTGACAGGGTTTGCGCTGCCGTACTTGCGCAATTGAGGATCGTGGACGCGCCAATGGCGATGGCCCCCGGGTAGTTGCCGCCGCCTAAGGTTCCCGAGCTAGACGTGTTCCCGCTATTTCTGGTCAGCTTGCCGCCGATCGTCAAATAGCCGGTCGGAGGCCCCCCACTGCCGATCGCCAGATTGATTGGGCCGGTGAAGGTATTGACAGCTGGCAAATTCACCCAACTTGTTGAACCCGTCTGGGTCCGAAAATTCACATTCAGGCCCAGCGCGCCACCGCTGCCGGTATTTGGGATGGGTGTATTGAAGGTGACCGATTCACGGTCTCCATTTCCGCCGCTACCCGTGTAGATCGCTAGAGTCTGCGCACCAGTGGCAGTGGACGACACCGAGCCATTCAACATGAAATCGGTGTCATTATCATTAAAATTGAAGGTGATCGTGCCGCCACTGCCGGCGAAGACGAGGGCATCATTGTTAGCGACGGTGTTATTCTGGAGAGGCAGGGTCGCGAGTGTGGCACCGGCAGAGATGGTACACGTGCCGGTGTCGTTCCAAGTCGTGGTGGTCCCGGCCTTGGTGCAGTTGGCGTCATTGATGGTAAAGGTGCCGCTGCTAATGGTGGTGTCGGCACGCAGGCTGGCTGCAAGCAACACCGAACACACCGCCATTCCAACTGCAAACTGCTTACCTGCTGCCCTCATGGTCGTCATCGTATTCATATCTTTGGTTACTCGAACGGAACTCTCCACCTTTCAAAACACCTACCTAGAAATGCGCCAAACATCAGTTTTATGGTTATGGCTGAGTGACCTTGAGCCGCACGAAGGACTTGTCGCCGGGCGTCGGGACGATCACATTGACGTGATCTGACAATGCCCCAGGCGTAATGGTCACGCCGCCTCCTGAAGTCACTGGGATGGTCACATCGGTCCAACCAGCTAGATCACTGCCGTATTCCACCACCTGCAGGGTCGCGGGGGGCAACGACAAATGACTGCGATCATACTCAAAGGACCACACGCCGCCAGCGCTTGTTAGCATCGGCAAAATCGTGCGGGAAGCCACCGTCGGGTTGCCGCCGAGGACAAATTCCAACAAGTTTGGAATGCCGTCATGATCGGGATCGGCCATGGGCGCATCGTTAACCCCGGCAGTTAGGCCCTGTGCGGGATTGGCGGCCCAGATGGCGTAGGGGGAATTGGGCGTTGCCGTGGCCTGGTTGGAGTCCGGCCCCTCGGCGGAAGTAGAACTCATGGCGGTGGCAGGCGATGACACATTGGAGGTGGCTGAGACGACATAATAGAACGTCGTGCCATTGGCCGCCGTGCTATCCGTGAAGGTGCTGCCAGCGGCGCTGCCGATGACGGTGTACGGACCGCCATTGGCGGTGGAGCGCTTCACATTGTAGCTGGAAGCACCGACGGAGGCGCTCCAACTCAGCGCCACCTGATTGTTGCCAGCGGTGGCGGTGAGGGCACCCGGCATAGGCGGCGCGATAGGCACCCCGTAAAATGACAGAGCGTAGAGCGCGTTGCTGCCGGTGAGCAAATCTGTCGCGCTGCCGCTCCAATACTGATCGACCACATAGTCGATGGATTGGCTCGTTGAACTGCCGTTCAATGTGAGCTTGACGACTTTGCCCGTGGCACTGCCAGCTGTGACTTTGCCACCTACCCGATCCAGATAGAAATTGACGGTTGATGCGCTGTTCCAGGAGATATTTTGGTCGAAAACCAGGGCAATTTCATTTCTGGCGGAAGTCGTGAAATAGGCTCGCTGAAGCGTGGGTGCGGTGACGGCGGCGCTCGGAGTGGCGCCATAGAAATCGCGCTGGACCAGGGGTGCCGTCATATCGGCGATTCCCTGATAGCCTGCGGCGCTGTAATGGCAACCGAGGTAGTTGGGCAGTCCGAGGGTCGATAGAAGGGTCATTTTTGAATAGAGCAGTGGCAGGGTGCGTTGGACCTCGCGGAGCATGTCGCTGGATTCCTTGCCGCCCATGCTACACGGATTTGGTGCCACCTGATAGATGATATAACGCTGGATATTCGGATAATCCTGCTTCCAGGCAGCGGACATATCGACGAAGTATTGCTGATAGGACTTGTAATCCCAGTCGCCGGTAGGGGCCGCCGCAGCACTGTTGTTTTCCCCCTGGTGCCAGAAAACTCCGCGGATGCCGTACGTCAGCGTGGCTCCGGCCACCCGATTGAGCAATGTGGCGTAGATCGAATACAAACTGCCGGGCTGCGTGTGATCCGCCGGATTCGGCTGATGCTGGTCGATGCGGGTACCGCCCACCGCACCGTTGATGATGCAGATGGGCATGTTGTAAGTTGCTGATAGGGTGAGGGCCAGATCGAATCCCCAATAACCGATCCAAAAATCCGATCCATTGCGCACCGCGTTGCCCCAGGCCGCCGTGGTCTGGCCATAGGTGCGAATCCAAGGGCTATTGGTGGCATCCCCCGGCAAGCTGTCGGTGGCGACGGCATTGGACTGGCCTTCCAAGATATAGGCATCCCCGCACACCAGATTGGCGACGGTATTGACGATGGTATCAACGCCGCCGCTGCTGGTGGTGCCATAGACGACTTTATAGGTTGTCTTGCCGCCCAGAATTGCCGCGCTGAAGGCATAGCTGCCACCTGTACCGAGGGTTTGGCGGTAAATTATCCCATAGGGAACATCCGTGCCGGTATCGGTGGTATAGACTTTCAGATAGACAGAGGCCGGTGATCCGCTCTGCGTGCCGTTGTAATAGATCGTGCCATAGCCGCTTGGGTCGCGGGCAAAAAACTGCCCGCTCACCGGCTTCTCGGTGGCACCCGGCGTGCGCTGCAACCAAGCATCACTGGCAGGTTCTTGCACCGTGACGGTCGTGCTGCTGGAGACCAGCGCGCCGCCGTTATCAAGCACCAACGACACGGTCATTGGGCCGCTGCCTTGGGATCGTGTTAGTGTCAGCGTTCCCGGGACTGCCGGTGTGCCTGCGGTGATTTGCTTGGCCACAGCCACACCCGCAACATTCCAAGTGTAATTCAGGTTGGCCACGCCGGCTGCCTGCAAGGCTGGCAAATTGGAGATGACCGGGGTGACGGTCATCGTTTGGCGGCCATCCCACTGGCTGGTGGAGGCGGTGAGGGTGAACACCGGATCGGGAATGGTATCGGTAACTGTGACTGGAATATCCACCGTCTGGTTTCCCGCAGGATAGACGCCCTTGAATCGGATGACGAAGGATTGGTTGCCGGTGACACGGCCGGCGCTCACGTTGCAGGTGAACTGATCGGTGGCTAGAACTGTCTCCACGCCATTCCGGATGAGGCTCCAATAGACTTTCTGGGCACCGCCAGCCTGAGCGCTGAGGGTGGTGCTGGTGCCTTCGTTCAGCGTCACCGAACCGGGCGTGGCTGAAAACGTCGATCCGGCTTGCACCAGATTTCCTAGCAACGTCTGCAGAGGCTTTTGATTTTCATACTCCAGTTTGATCCAGTCAGGGGAACGGGTCACGCTGGAAATCCGCACCTCATCCATGTCGCCAGTGAAGGTGTAGTTATCATACCAACCCCCGATATACATTCTGGCCGGACTGGGGATATTCATGGATCCACCGCTGCTGATGCCGTCCAACACACCGTTGACATAAACCCGCGCCTCACCATTTTTAAAGGTGTGAGCAACGTGCATCCATTGCGATAGGGCGAGTGTGCTGGCTCCGGCCACGTTGCCGCCCCCGAAATAACAATCCATATTGATGTGCGGCGGGCTCGCCAGTTGCATCACTATTTTGCCCGACCCCTGCTCGATGCCCCAGCCCATGACGGTCGTGTTAGCAGCAGTGGGACGGATCCAGGCTTCCGACGAGTTTGAATTGGTGCCGGTTGGAAAGTTTGTGATGTTAGTCCCGCAATTGATGCCCTTGCCGGCGGTAAAATTACGCCCCTTGCCGATCATTCCGTTGCTCAGGGTGGTGCCGATATCGCTCGGGGTGACGCTGCCCACCGCATCGCTCACCGTCTCGTTCATGTGCAAGACACTGACAAATCCGTTAGCGATGTTGAACACGGCAGTGCCGCTCGACTCACTGGTGACACCGGCCTTGCCCCAGTACATCTTGATTTCCTGGCGTGCGTTGCCGGTGACGCTCGGGATTTTCACCCACACGGCGGCGGTTCCGTTCACTGAGTCCCATTGCTCGATCTGATAGGAAAGCACCACGCCCGCCGCAGTGGCAAAGCGGATGTCCCGGCCATCACTCTGAGCTTGACTGAAGGTGAAGTTGCCGCTGTTGAGCCTGACAAGCAGGGGGAAATTTGTCTCGGAGGCGGAAGCCGCCAGATTGGCCCCGTCCGGGGTGGTTAGAATAAACAACGATCCTGAGTAACTCCACGTTTGATAGGACTGGACGGCCACCGTGTACGCTTGAGTGCTGCCGTCCTGGGCTGTGACGGTATAGATCACGGGATTGGTGAAATTCTGGACGCTGCCCGACGGCGGATTAAGTGTGGCGAAGGGCGAGAAGGTGAAAGTGGGAGCGAGGGCGGTTAGCGGCTGATTTGGGGCCACCGAGATGTTCCATGTGGTGCTGGTCAGTGTTGCGGCACCCAACGAGCCAAAGGAACAAGTCAGCAGACTCTTGAGCGCACTGGCTGCGGCTTTGGCAACCGTCACCGTATAGATTTTTGTGCTGCCATCCTCAGCAGTGATGGTATAACTCACTGGATTGCTGAAGTTCTGGGCTGTGCCGGAGATCGGGCTTCCGGACGCCAGCGCCGAAACCGTGTAAGTGGGGGCCAGCGCCGTAACATCAGTGGCATAGGGCACGGTGAGGGTAACAGTGTTGCTGCCTATCGTCGTTGCCGATAGACCGGGAAACACAAACGTGAGGACGTCCTTGGCCGAACTTCTTGGAAGGATCGTGACGGTGACGGTATAGGCTTTGGTGGAACCATCCTCGGCGCTAATGGTATAGGTGACGGGGTTGCTGAAGTTCTGGGTACTGCCAGACAACAGGTTGCCAGACGCCAAGGGCGAAACCGTGTAGGTCGGCGAAAGGGCAGTGACAGGCGTGCCGTAGGGCACCGAGAGCGTGATCGTGTTGGTTCCGATAGTCGGCACCGGGAGACCGGGAAACGAGAATGTTAGGATATCTTTTGCAGTGGCGGCTGCAGTCTTGTTAACCGTCACGGTATAGTCCTTGGTGGAGGTATCCGCACCCGTGACAACATAGTGAACCGGGTTGCTGAAATTCTGGGCGGAGCCCGAGGCCGGCACACAGGTCGAACCGGGAAAGGTCGTGTAAATCGGCGAGAGAGCCGTCACATCCGTGGCGTAGGGAACCGTCACACTGATGGAGCTGACACTCAGCGTGACCGCAGACAATCCTGGAAAGCTGAAGGTGAGAATGTCGGCCGGATAGGCGACTAAGATGGCCATGCTTGCCGAGCCACTGGGCTCATTGTTGAGGTCCCCCTCATATTGGGCGGTGATGCTGTGGGCACCGCTCGCCAGACTGCTGGTCGTCACGCTGGCCTGAAAAGACCCGTTCAAGGCGCTGGAACCGATGAGGGTGGCACCGTCGTAAAACGTCACATTGCCGCCCGGTGAACTGCCGCTCAGGGTGGCCCTGAAAGTGAGTGATGAGCCGACGGCCGCAGGGTTGCTGCCGCTGCTCAAGGCCAGAACGGTGGTGGTGACGGCTCCCGCCGGTTTGACAGTTAGAATACCATTGCCGCTGAAGTAAGTGTCATTTTTGACCGATGCGGTCGAAGTGGAGGAGCCGTAGGTGGTGCCGGCAGCTGTCTGCACAGTGCCTCCAAGACTCAGCGACGTAACACGCCGGCCTCCGGTGTAGTTCAACGCGAGCTTGGCCCCGCTGGCCACCACCAACGGTCCTTGCCCTAACGACAAGTTGCTGGCCAAGGCCAGGATGCCGGCGCTAACGGTGGTGGTGCCGGTGTATGTATTGACGCCGGAGAGGGTCAGTGTGTTAGCGCCATTTTTTGTCAGTCCGCCGGAGTTTTGGATTGTGCCGGCAAGATTGAGTCCGCCGGATGCCGTGCTCACGGCGAGGACGCGGCCTGAGGTCAGATCAATTGTGTTAGTCAGCTGACTTACCGACAGGTCGGCGAGAGTTTCCAAGGATCCGGCGGAAGCGTTGCCGAGGCTCAGGGTGCCGCTGCCCAGAGAACTGGCGGAATTGATCAGCAAGCGGTTGCCATCGTTGAGGACGATGCCCCCACTGAACGTGTTAGCAGAGTAGAGGGCCAAGCCGCGTGTGCCGCCGCCGATCGCCAGGCCGCCCGGGCCGGAGATGGCACCGCGGAGGCGCATGTCGGTAGCCCCAGAGAATGGGATGGATACACTAACTGTACCAGCAGCCAGATAGAAGGCATTGTTCATGTCCACCGGTTGCCCGGAAACATCAGTCGGTTTCAAAGTTGTGCCATTGCTCATCGTAACCGTGCCGGTGCCCAGGTACGCACGAGTGCTGCCAGTGCCGTTGCCATAGGGGCTGAGAGTGCCGCTGTTGACGGTGGTGCCCCCGCTGTAGGTATTGAGCGCAGAAAGAGTTAGAACGCCGCTGCCAGCATAGGTTAGGGAAGACGCACCGGCGCTGTTGTTAGCTATCACTGAGGAAATGGAAGTGGACTGGGTGTTGGCAACGATGACGAGTTCGCGGGTGGCACCGATGACCAGACTGCCGCTGCCGGAAATCGTCAGAGTGCCGGTACCGGCGTGCATCAGGCCGTTGAGGGTGGCGGAATAGCCGGCGTTGGCCAGGGTGGCGGTGCCGCCGTTGAAGCGCAGGGAATTGGCGCTGATGGCAGCGGTGAGGGTGGGTGCCGGGCCAAAAGAATAGTTGACGGCTGGGTTGGTCACGTTAGCCAGAGTGCCCGCTGTTCCGCCAGTCTGGGTGGCGGCAGCAATCACCCCGGCAGTGCATTTTGCATAGTTGAATGTGGTGCCGCTGACGGTGGTTGTCGCCCACGGGCCGAGGATGCCGGAGGGATCATTGGCGAGGGTGCCGAGGGTGGCACTGGCATTGAAATTGGTGAAATCAATGGTCGCCCCGCTGTGGGTAAAGGTGCCTGCAATGTTGAGAGAGCGGCCGGCGGCGGCCGACCAGCTTTGTTGACCCTGAAGCACGAGGCCGCAATTTAGCGTTAGATTTTGGGTGGCGCTGCTGAGGTCGATGCCCGAAGTCCCGATGGTCAGGGTGTTGCCGGCGCCCAGAGTCACGGGGCCACCCGGAGCCACAACTTTGATCCCGGCCCAGCCCAGATCGGCACCCAGCACCGTACTGTTAGGTGCAGTGACAACAGATGACCAGAGTGCGACGTCGCCGGTGCCGGGCAAAGTATCCCAGCTGGCGGCGAGATTCAGGGCGCTGGTGTTATCGGCCTTGCTGCGGGTGGCAGCTGGCGCTGCCGAGGGGGCCAAGACGAGCAGGGCGGCGATGAAGCTGCTGAGGATGGCTGAGCGATGAGGGCTAGTGGCGGTAGAAGGCATGAGATATCCGTGGTTTTTTGTGACAGATCAGGCAACCCGGCGATGCGGCCACCTGTGGCAGGAACGTAGATTTTCCCTCAGCCGAACACCAGCGGAAAGACGGATTCTTTTGGCAATGACAGCCCGCTTCAAGGTGGGGCCATCTCCTGTGAGCCACGCTGTTTCCAAGCATAAATGAAGAAGCCTGCCGCAAACAGCAGCATAAAAAGCGATAGAAATTGGCCCTTGGTCAGGGGCCCCACCAGTGCCGCATCCGGTTCTCGAAAGGACTCGGAAAAAATCCTGAAAATGGCATAGCAGGCGAAGAACAAGCCGGTGAGCAAGCCGTTAGGCGCTTTGGGGATACGGACCCGCACCAGCCAGAGGATGGCGAACAGGGCCACGCCCTCCAGCAATGCCTCATACAATTGCGACGGATGGCGCGGCTCGAGGAAGCGCCCAAGCACGGCGGAAACTTCCGGGGAATGCCGGTTGGCCGCCAGCATCAGGTCAAACATGGCGCTGCGGGCGGCGAGGTATTCGTTGGCACTCAGGCCGGCTTCGATCACTTGGCGCCCCGCCTCAAGCGATTGATGGACGTCCGCCAACGCGGGCTTCACCGCAGTCACAGCCACCGCAGCTTCGTCAAATCGCATGTACTCGGGTGCCTTGTCATCGCCCAAAGCCATCGGAAATTTCACAGCCCAGCTCACGCCGGTGGCCACCCGTCCATACAATTCGCCATTGATGAAATTGGCCATCCGTCCGAAAAACAGCCCGACTGGGGCCACCACGCACAGGCCATCGCCCAGGCCGGTCCATGATACTTTTTCGCGGCGCGAGTAGATCCATGTAAAAATCACCAACCCGAGAATTCCGCCGTGGCTGGCCATTCCGCCTTCCCAGACCCGCAACACCAACAGCGGATCGGCCGCCAAGGCTCCAAACCCCTCCTTGGGCAGAAAATAAAACAGGATATATCCAAGCCGCCCACCCAAGAACACCCCGAATAACGCCGCTGCGGCAATAAAATCGGCGGCCTTTTCCGGTGCCATCACCCACAATTTGCGCTGCGCCAAATGCCGCAGCAGGAAAAATCCCACCACAAAGCCAGACAAATACGCCAGCCCATACCAGCGCAGCGCCAATCCTCTCCACACCCAGACGATGACCGGGTCCAAATTATGCACGTATGTCGCAAACACGGCCGCATCACACACCAATCGCGCCCACCCCGCAAGCCATGCTCGTCATGTTGGCGGAAGAATGGCGAATTTTCCATCAAACCCCCGCAGCTATGGCCCTCGAACGTGCCCATGGCGATCTTGATGGCGCAGAAAAACGCCACCTCCAGGGTCACCGCCGCCGCCTCATCCCGCCCTGACGAAAAATCCCATCTGCGCGACCAGGGTGAGGACCATGGATTCAAAGCCGGATTCGAGGATCTTATGTTAGCTGCCGAAGCGTCAGAAGTGCCTTTTTCCAAGCGGCCTCGACGTGCTCCTTGGGCCATCCGCACTCACAGGTGACACCGCCAGCATAGCCGATTCCCTTAAGCGCCTTGAAAAAACCGCTCAGGTCCTCGCCCTTGGTGCCCGGAGCCATGCGGCCCTCCAACTCGGCGATGTGGCAATGAAGGAGGCGGGCACCGGCCTGGCGGATCGAATCCGGGCTCTCACCCTCCTTGAGCATGTGGTAAACATCAGCCAGCAAGCGGATGCGCGGTCGTTGAATGGCCTCCACATATTCAATCCCTTCGGTGACGGAATTGAGCAGATTCGTCTCGCCCTTGTTGAGCGGTTCCAGCACAATGGTGACTTTCAGGTCGGCAATCCGGTCACCGAGGCTCTGGCAGAACTCGATAAACTGCGCCTTGCCTCGGGCCGGGTCGAAACCCTCGGGCATCCTGCGTGCGGTGCCGCTGCCAAGAACGATGTAGGGGATACCAGCCGCGTCGGCATGCCGACACGCGTTGACCGCGTAGTTCAGGGCGGCGGCATGGGTGGGTTCAGGCCCGGTGAGGCGGAAGCTGGCAGGAATGAATCCGTTGCACGACCGGGTCGGGAGCACACAGGATCTTATCATTGCAGCCTCCTGCGCGAATGCGGCATCGGTCATTTCCGGCTTGAGCGTCCCGGCGACCCCACCCTCGAGGTAGTCGTAGCCGATGGCTTTGAGCTTCGCGGCTTGATTTGGGCCGGCACAGATGCCGATCAAAATTTCGGGCGTGCCGGATTGCGCCCGGGCTCTGCTGAAACTGCCTGCCGCGCTGGCAGCGGCCAGCGCCTGAAGAAAGGTTCTGCGGTTGGGTTGCATGAGGCAATCCCCTATCAATACCCCTTGAATACCTTGCCGCCGACCAGAACCTGCCGCCCCGGCTTATCAAAAGTGGCTTTCATGCCGCTGCGCAGCGAGGCGTTGGACATGATGAGCGCCACCGCGTGGCTATAACCTGCCTCGATGGGCGCATTGGGCTGTTTGCGCTCCCGAACGCAATCCATCCAGTTGCGCATGTGAGCAAGTTCCATGTCACCCGCCCCGGTGTTAGCTGCGGTGTTGGCGACCTCGGCCTCGGCCAACTTACTCGTCTCTACCTTGACTTTCTCGACACCCTCATTGGAGACGCTGCCTTTGATCAGATCGATGGTCCCCATCGTCGAGTGATAGTTTTCGACGTTGCCACGGGCTGCGTTCGTCTGGCGCGAGCTGAAAACAACCTGAAACCCTTTGGTGGCGTCACTCTCCGGGCCGTACTCGAGGATCGTGGTGAAGGTGTCAGCGTTCTCGCGCCCGTCCTTCCATGCGTAAGTCCCTCCGCCGGACATGGCGCTGCGCGGAAACTCAAACCCGGTGAACCAAGCAACCGTGTCAATCTGGTGGCACATCCACTGGCCCGGAATACCAGATGAGTAGGGCCAAAAAAGACGGAACTCAAGATACTTGCGCGGGTCGAAGGCCACTTGGGGACGGTCCAGAAGCCACCGACTCCAGTCGGTTTCCGACGCCTTGAGCTTGGCTGGCAAGTCGCCGCGGCGCCAGCGTGCTGGCTGGTTGACGTTCCAGCAAAGATCGACGTAGGTGATCTCTCCAAACTTCCCGGAGCGAATGTACTCATTGGCAATCTGATAGGCCTGGCCGCTGCGGCGCTGCGAGCCGATCTGGACGACCGCGCCGCCGCGGTTGTCGGCTTGGCGCGCCTCGCGCACCGCATCGAGCACGGCGTTGGCAGCGCCCATGTCCTCGGCCAGCGGCTTCTCGGTGTAGGTGTCTTTGCCGGCTTTGACGGCGTGCACAGTATGCCTTGCGTGCTGGAAGTCGGCGGTGGAGATGATCACGGCATCAACGTTTTTGGCCTTCTCATACAGATCCTCGTCGCTCGAGTAGGTGTCGATGGAGCGGCCAAAATCCTTCTCCAACCGAGCTTTACCCTCTTCGCGGCGCAAGCTCCAGAGGTCGGCCAGCGCTACCATCTCGAAATTTAACTCACTCTTGGATTTGAGAAACGCAGGCAACAGCGCGTCCTTGAAACGGTCTGAAAATCCCACGCAGGCAACGTTGATACGGCTGTTCGCTCCGACCACATTCTGGGACGGGGCCTGCCGCGCCTTAAGAATGCCCGGTAAAGCACTGAGCGTGGCCCCAGCAGCGGCACCTTTGATGAAATTGCGACGGCTCAATGGGGGCTGAAATGTCATGGATTCGTGGGGTTAGGCGAGGCGGGAATTCTTCAACGGGGTCGCACGCAAAGTAGCAAGTGCCAGCGCGCTTTTCAAGGTCGAATTCCAATTCCATCACCTAACAAGCATCTCCACCTCATGTTCCAGACTGTCATCTCGCAGACGCACGCAATCCCCAACAAGCAGCACTCCATCAAGCGAAAGTGAAGGCTCATCGGTGGTCTCGGCGGAAAGACGAGTGATGCTGATGTGATAGATGGTTTGTCGGTAGCGGTAGTGAATCTTGCAAGACGGCCATGCGGCGGGCAGAAGTGGTTTCAGCCGAAATTGGTCACCTTCCAGGTTAACCCCTAACAACGTCTCGACCAACAGGCGATACATCCAGGCAGCGGCACCGGTGTACCAAGACCAACCGCCACGCCCTATATGCGGCGGGAGGGCATAGACGTCGGCGGCGACGACGTAGGGTTCGGCCTTGTAGATGGCGACTTGTTCGGGAGTGGAGCTGTGATGGATTGGATTGAGCAGTGAGAAGAGTTCCCAAGCGCGTTCGATATCGCCCAAGCGCGCAAAAGCCATTGCACTCCATATCGCCGCATGGGTGTATTGGCCGCCGTTCTCCCGCACACCTGGGATGTAGCCTTTAATATACCCAGGGTTGCTAGATGAGGCATCGAAGGGCGGATCAAACAATTGAATCAACCCGGTCTGCCGGTGGACCAAACGCTGGTCCACGGCGAGCATCGCTTGGCGCGTTCGACCGCGTTCGCCTGCACCGCTTATCACCGCCCAACTCTGCGGCAATGAGTCAATCTGACATTCGTCATTGGTCTGGGACCCGAGCGCTTCGCCATCGTCGTCATAGGCACGGCGATACCATTGCCCGTCCCACGCATGCTCCTCAATATTGTGTTGGAGACATTGTGCCTGCGTCAGGCAGCGGTCGGCAAACGCGCCGTCCTGATGGGCACGCGCCAGCACGGCAAAGTTCTGGAGCACGTCATACATAAAGAACGCCAACCACACACTCTCGCCACGGCCGTCTTTACCAACGAGATTCATACCATCATTCCAATCCCCGGAACCCATCAGTGGCAACCCGTGATCGCCAAATTTCAAACCGTACTCGATGGCACGCACACAATGTTGATAGAGAGTGGCGCTCTCCTCAGAGCGATTCGGCAAATCATAATAGGCCTCCTCCTCCGGCTTGACCAGACGGGCATCCAGAAACGGGATCAATTCATCGAGCACACCCGTATCCGCGAGGCATGTAACATAACGGCACGTCACATATGGCAACCACAGATAGTCGTCAGATGAGTGGCTGCGCACCCCGCGACCGGTGGGCGGATGCCACCAATGCTGCACATCCCCTTCCCTGAATTGCCGTGCTGCGGCACGCAGCAAGTGCTCGCGGGTGAGCGCCGGCTCCGCATGAACGAGCGCCATCACATCCTGCAGTTGGTCCCTAAATCCATAGGCGCCTCCAGATTGATAGAATCCGGTCCGTCCCCAGAGGCGGCAACTCAGTGTCTGATATAGAAGCCAGCCGTTGGCGAGCACATTCACGGCTGGATCAGGGGTATCCACGTTCACAGCGCAAAGCGTGCGGCTCCAATGGGCCCAGACACTTTCGAGTGCGTTGCGGCAGGCATCAGCCAAGCGGAATCGGTGAATCAGGCTCTGCACATCCGCCAGATCCCGGCCCGCTCCAAGCCTAAAGCTTGTTTCGCGTTCTTGGGCGATGGCCAAATCAAAGACGACCTGAACTGCGCCGCAGGGATCGAGCCCTGCGCCAACCTTGCCGGACAGGCATGCGCGATTAAGTGCGGCCGGTTGTGCAAGACTGCCGTTTCTACCAATGAATTCCTTGCGGTCCCCGGTGACTGTGCGCGTGGAATCGTTCACATCAACAAACACGATGCGGCCGGGCAGCTCGGTGTTGTCATAATTGCGCGCCAGCAGCGCACCGGTCTTGGCGTCCAACTCGGTTCGGACATGCATCAAGCACTTTTGCCGAAGCTCACCTAGCACCCATTCCGAGTAACTGGTGACGGACAAACGCCTCGAATGCCCTGAAACATTGCGCAGCTTCAGCACGGAAAATTTCACCGGAGCATCCATCGCCACATAAACCCATAACTCCGACGCGACCCCGTTTTCGACATGCTCGAAGACGGTGTATCCAAAACCATGTCGGATGACATAGGGCGTCACCCCTCGTGCTGGGGACGGGGTTGGCGACCAATACTGCCCCGTCTGTTCATCACGTATGTAGATCGCCTCCCCTGTCGGATCCAGCACTGGATCGTTGCTCCATGGGGTCAGACGGAATTCATGCGCATTCTGCAGCCATGTGTATGCCGCGCCACTCTCCGAGATCAGGGTACCGAACGTGGCATTGGCTAGAACGTTCACCCACGGTGCCGGAGTCATCTCGTCGCGCTTAAGGGTGATGATATATTCATGTCCGTCGCGGGTAAATCCTCCAAGACCATTGGCAAAGACCAACTCACGGTGTGGCAACGGGACTGGCAATCCGACAATCACTGGCCGGCTGGGTATCAACTTCGGCACCCGCGGGCCGAATTCCCTGCGCCGGTCCATTTGTTCCGCAAGACTGCCGCGTTCGTCATCGAGCACGACGCGTGCCACGGCTTGCAGCAATACTCGATCCTCGTTGGAAACATGATCCAAGCGGCGGACAAAGATGCCGCCCTGCGCATCCAGAATCTGAGCTTCAAATCCGGTTGAAATCAGGCTTGTTATCTGCTCTAGCAGCGATTGGCGGTAAACCGACACGTCCTCATACAAAATAACCAAATCAACACGAACTCCCTTCATCCGCCAATAAGAATGAGCTCGGATCACTTGCCTGACAATATTAATCTTGCTGTCGTCGCTGATGTGCAAAAGCACAATCGGCAGATCACCCGAGATACCATGGCTCCAGAGCCCGGTATGACCACGCCGGTTGCTGAGCAACACGCCGGAGTTGGCTCGCCGCAAGGGGTCAGCATAGATCAGAGCGCCTGCCAGACGATCATACAGTTGGGCTTCGTCCTCAGGCACGCTGAGATGATGCAAGGTCACCTGGCTGTGCGTCCAGGCAAGATCCAAGGCGCGATCGGCCATCCGCGAACTTTGATATTTCTCGATGTATGCCAGAGCCGTCTCACGACTTTCGGTCACCCCGATGACAAGGTCGATGGTGGCAGACGCGTGAGGTGCCAAGTTGAGCGTTCGACGTAGCGAGATGATCGGATCGAGGACCGGCCCAACGGTGTTAGACAATGGGCCTTGGCTCAGCATCGCGGCAGGGCTGGCCATATTGCCCCCGCGCCCGACGAACCTGCAACGATCCGTCTCGCAGGAGACACCTCCCACCTCGTCACCCTGGCTAACCATCAGATGCAGTAGCCAAGGCGGGCGTTCGTCCTCGGAACGAGCGCGGCGGCTGCACAGAAGTGCCGACGACGCCTGTACGAATTCAGTCTGCACGAACAAATTGCTGAAGGCTGGATGGGCTGCGTCGGCATCTGCTGTTGTCAGCACAACTTCCGCATAACTGGTGAGTTCGATGAGGCGCGCCTCTGCGCTGCGATTGGTGAGTTTGATGCGGCGCAGTTCCACGTCATCCTCGGGTGACACGCAGATTTCAGTGTGGATCTCAAGGTCGGCCTTCCGTTGCCTGAACTCCGCACGGGCTTGAGTAAAAATGGCTTCGTAACCTTCAGTTGCGCGAACGGTCGGTTGATAGGCAGCTGAAAAATACTCCCCGGTCGCCAGATCGCGAACATAAACAAAGGTTCCCCAATGATCGCGGGTGGCATCTTCCCGCCAACGGGTTACCGCCAGATCATGCCAGCGAGTGTACCCGCTACCGGCGCTGGTGACGACCACATGATATCTTCCGTTAGATAATAGATGCACTTCCGGCACCGACGATGTGGGATCCGTGAAAACCCTCATCGTGCTTTCAGTCTCGCCATCCATCTCGCGCCCCACTTCAGGCACTAGGTCATCCGTGACCACACTCGCGGCAGTGGCAGGCACTCGCTCTTGCAGTAGCAAATCCGCTGCCTTGAGCATGGGGCACGCCATGAACCGGCGTTGCATGGGAGCCTCGTTCAGCAAATAGTCAAAGGCCAGAAGACTCATGCCCTGATGGTGAACCATGAATGAGCGGATCGACACACTCGTCTTGTCCGGTGGCAACCGGGAACCCGTGTAGTCCACCGCCTCGTAAAACCCATAGCTGCCACAACGCCCGTCAGCGGTCAGGCGTTGCAGGTTCTCACAGGCTGCCAAAGGTGAGACGATCAGAGCCATCGCGCTGGCGTATGGAGCGATGACCAGGTCTTCTCCAAGCCCGCGTTTCAAGCCGAGGCCCGGCACCCCAAACGCGCGATATTGATAGTTAAACTGCGCGTCGATTCGATTGTAGCCCGATTCGGAAATTCCCCATGGCACGCCACGCAGGTTGCCGTAGGCAATTTGCTGTTGCACCGCCGCCTTGCAAGTATGATCCAACAATGTATTCTCATAGCTTGGCATCACCAACAGTGGCATCAAATATTCAAACATCGAGCCACTCCATGAGGCGAGAAGCGGGCTACCCCTGGCGGCGACCAGCAACCGTCCCATCGAAAACCAGTGCTCTTGCGGAACTTGCCCCAACGCGATGGCTACATAGCTGCACAGTCGCGCCTCCGAGGCGAGCAAATCATAGAAGCTGTTGTCACGGCGGCGTTCGGTAACGTTATAGCCGATTGCAAATAGGTCCCTAGCCTGATCAAACAGAAAGGTGAAGTCCATGGCGGCCAGCTCATCACATTGTTTAGCCAAACCATCCAGTGTGAGCAGTCGCTGACAGGCGTGGGCGCTGCCATCACGCACACAAACTAACAACTTATTCATGTTGGCTCGGTCTTGTTTAGTTGCTAGAAAGGAATCATCTGGCAGGTTTTTCAACGCCATTTCGAGCAATGGACAAATGCTTTGCTCGTATTTCGCGACTTCCCCCAAGGTGGCCGATTGATCGAGCTTGTCGAACAGATCGCGAATCCACGCGTTAGCAGGAGTAGGATATGGGAAGGACTCGCCAGCAGCTGATATGCTAAAGACAGGCAGGTCCACCCACGGTGCAAGCCATCGCAGATCCACGAGGTGGGCCTCGCAATTGGATCTTAGCGTTTGGGTCCACAGTTTAAATTCGCTCGATTCGTCGGCCAGCAGGGTTACCAGAGAGGTGACCGTGTTGACCGCTCCAGCTAACCCATCATTTGCCGCACGCAAGCCCCAGAATGGTTCCGCCAATTTCGCATCGAGCAGGGTAAGGATCGCACTCTCGCGGCCGAAGTCCCTGACAATTTCAACACTGTCGCGCAAGCCGGCCATTACTTCGGAGCTGAAAATTGCTGATCCGGCCTCTTCACGCAGGCCAGCGCCAAGTGTTAGCAAGTGCCCGGATAGGTTGCCGCTATCCACGCTCGAGACATAAAGCGGAAGAAGGGGGGCAAGAGTGCGGGTGTCGTACCAGTTGTAAAAATGCCCCTGATAGCGCTCAAGTCGCTGCATCGTGGCCAATGCGTCTTGAGTGCGCTGGATCAAGCCACCCACCGCCAGATAGCCAAAATCTCGCGCCGCCAAGTTGGCAAGCAACGCCAGGCCCATGTTAGTGGGTGATGTTCGAGAGGCGATGAGCGGCTCGGGAACTTCTTGGAAGTTGTCTGGTGGCAACCAATTCTCAGAAGCGTTGACCAGAGACTCGAAATAGTACCACGTCTTGCGAGCGCTGCCGCGAAGAAAGCCCACTTGATCGGGCGTTAGAGTGACCGCCCGTGTTTGGGTCGGCTGGCTGATCCACCATGCTAGCCACGGAGCGGCGATCCAAGCGGCGAGGATTGGCAGCATCCATGCAAGCTGTGACGGGTGAATCACGGCAATCCAAAGACCGCAGGCCAGCGCGATCACCGGGGCAATCCACATGGTGGCATAGAACCCGCCGAGGTCCGCCCGGCGGCATAGTTCGGAATCACTGGACGTTTGCCATTCGAGCAGATGTTTGCGGGACACCAGCACCCGCCACAGGGTTCTGGCGATGGCGTCACAGCAGATGTAGCCGTCGTAAGGAAGCCACACGATCGCTAGAAGCGCTTGTCCGAGGTGTCGGGCGAACGAGGCCCCTACCAACCTCTGGTGGCTTGACCACGGCATATCTCGGGACTTGCAACACAACTCGACGAGTGCGGAGAGCAGCCCTGTGGCGGAGAGAATTGCCAGCACCCACCACACTCCCAGTCCTGCGGGATGAGCCACGAGCATCCATGTGCCTATCATAAAGAGCAGTGTCGCGGGCGGAACCACGCTGCGCCGGAGGTTATCGAAGAGTTTCCAGTGGGACAACCGGGACAGCGGATTGTCCGCGCCCAAAGCGGACCATCCGGGCACCCGCGGCAGTAGCCACTGCGCAATCTGCCAGTCGCCGCGCATCCAACGGTGGCGCCGGTCCATATCCACGTCATATCGGCAAGGATAGGCTTCATAGAATTCCACATCACTGACGAGTGCGGAGCGGGCATGGCACGCTTCTAGCAAGTCATGGCTGAGCACGGTATTTTCCGGAATGCGCCCCACCATGGTCTGCTCGAAAGCATCCACATCATAGATTCCCTTGCCGATAAAGGACCCCTCGCCAAAAAGATCCTGATAGACATCTGACACGGCCCGCGTGTACGGGTCTATGCCTGCGTCGCTCGCAAATAGCCGGGCAAACCACGAGCGCCGGGCACTCGCCAAGCTAACGCCAACGCGTGGCTGAAGAATCCCGTAACCTTCCACCACGACTCCGCGTCGGGTGCATAACACAGGGCGGTTCAGTGGATGGGCCATGGTAGCGACAAGGCGGCGGGCTGCATCACGTGGCAACTGAGTGTCAGTATCCAAGGTGATGACATACTTGATCGTGGACAGAAAATCCATATCTCCGACCCGATCCGAAAAACAGCCGCTGGACCCACCCCGAAGCAATGCGTTGAAATCGGTAAGCTTTCCGCGCTTGCGTTCATAGCCCATCCACTTGTCCTCGGCTGCATTCCAGCGGCGCGGGCGATGAAACAGGAAAAACCGTTGGGGCCCATCAGACGGGTACTTGCAGTTGAGTATTTCGACCCCAGCGTGAGCCCGGTTCAGCAAGTCTTGGTCATCGGGCAGATGCTCGGTCCTGGCGTCACGGAAATCCGTTAGCAAGGCGAAATGCAGGTGCTCGTCATGGTTTGACAGATAATGAATCTCCATGGACTCGACCAACCGGTCTATGCCTCCCTCACTCGTCAGCATCGTCGGAACCACCACCATCGTGCGCCACTCGGCTGCAATCCCCGCACTGGAGTCTAAGCGCGGGAGCAAGCGAGGCTGCACCAACAGCGTGCTAAGCCAATTCATCAACGCCACTCCCAGCTGACTGGCGCATATCACAAACAACCCGGTTATCGCTACCAAGCGCCAGGCGTGGGTGTCAAGCATGCGAGCCTGCAGCATCAAGCAGTAGCTGGCAAGCAGCGTCACCAGGCCGACCCCACCGACATAATAAGCCATGGGAAAGCTCCTGATGGCGTGCCCGATGCGGGTACGCCACGGCCACCGCGGCTTGGCCATCTGCTCTAGCCTGCTCTGGCCCTTATCGATCAAATAATACCCGACATGCGCCGTACGCGACTCACTGCCTTGCGTGCGACTGGCGTCGGTGGCAAGTTGCACAGCCATTTGTGCGACCTCCGCTTCCGCAAGCTCACTGTGCCGCGCCATGGCTTCCACCGCATGGCGATAGCGGTCGCGCGTTGCAAAGTCCATTTTCGCATAATAGCCTGCTGGGTCAGTCCTCAATGTCGCATCGACCAAGCTCAGAGTCTCCACAAACGACTTCCAGTCCGTGGCGCTGAGAAACCGAAGACTGGCTATGCAGTGGCTAACTGAGACCTGGTCGGCGGCCTGCCCCTGGCTTTCCAAATCGACCATCCGTTCGATTGACAACCCTTGCTCTGCCAACCGATGCTCGACCCAACTGCGGGCGAGATGCAACACTGGACCATGGTGTGACAGGAGCTGGCAGAACTCTGCAACGAACGATGACGTGAGCGAAATGCCAGACTGGGCCATGTCTGCCACCACCACCACCAGATGCGCCGGGTTGTGTTCTTCCATATCCTGCAACCGGTTCACCCATAACTCTGCGAGGTCGCGATCATCGTGGGCAACGGCCAGCCGGGCCACAATGCGCTGCAGGTTCTCAATCAGGCCAAGACGCAACATGATCGGAACGGCCCAAAGCTCGCCAAGGGTCAACGAATCCACCGATTGATAGGCTGCAATAAAGGCCGTCAGCGGGCCATCGTCAATCTGTGCATCCACGTGCGAGATCATCTCCAGCACAATGTCATAAACGCGGGGCAATCCGGCGGATGGCCCGTGAAGCAGGCACGGCAGCTCCCGACTGTAGCCGCGGGGCAGATGCCGCCTAGCCAATTGTATCTGCTCTTCAAGCAAGTAGAAATTATCTAACATCCATTCAGCAGCGGAGGTAAAATGACGAGTCGGCAGTACCGCTCGGTTAAGGCGATTAAACGCTTGGAGAGTCCGCTCGTTTTCGTCCAACTGTGTTAGGAGATTATTGGCGTTGCGGCGGCTGGCGAGTTGATGGCCATGGGCGAGGGTTCGGGCATGTCGTGCGAGTTGCTCGACGCTGAAGAGTTCGGCGCGCAGGGGCGGCTCACTGGTGCTGGTGCGGGGCCGAGAGCGAGGTTGCCGTGTCATCAAGGATTGCCAGCGTAATGAAAATGTTTGCATGGGCGGGTTGCGAGCCAGCCGCAAGGACTGCAAACATGCGTTGGCTCTGTGATTTGAAGCTAACTCACAGCGGGCCGAGCCGATATGGGGTGAAACCCGACCCTGAAGAACCAGACCGGGACCCCCACTAAGTTCTGAGCATGCGACGCGGCGGCCCGTAACCGATGATTCACATATCTAGCCAATGAAAAAATCGGGGGCGTTGCAGACAGGCCTCTGCGGTCTGT
>CAIKHZ010000263.1 GCA_903827375.1 Akkermansiaceae bacterium | reverse complement strand
TGGTCCTTCTGGTCCTTCTGGTCCTTCTGGTCCTTCTGGTCCTTCTGGTCCTTCTGGTCCTTCTGGTCCTTCTGGTCCTTCTGGTCCTTCTGGTCCTTCTGGTCCTCCTTGTTCTGTTGCTTCTTCAACTCCTCGAGTTTCTTTTCAACCAGCCCCTTGTTATAGAGTGCATCTTCATCGGACTGGTTGAGGGCCAGAGCGTCTTGATAGGCTTTTATGGATTCCTCCCATGTCTTGATAGTCGCCTCTGGTTCCTTCTCCGCAGTGCTCTGGCCGGTCCGATAGAGTGAATTGCCAAGATTGTAGTATGACCGCTGTTGCAGCACGAGATCCGGCGTGTGTAGCGACGCCCGCAGCGAGTCGGCCGCTTTCGCAAACTCCCCCTTGGCGTAGAGCTCGGTGCCCTGATTGTAAACGACCCGCGCATCTGGAATCGCCGCAGGCGCTTCCGCCGCCAGGCTCGAGCCTTGCGACCCTAGCAATAATAGCCCGCCCGCAACCATCACCGTGACCCGCCGAGCCGCCGACGGCAACGCCCGAACCGGCTTGGCCCGCCGCCGCTCGCCAATGAAAAAATCCAGCAGCCACAGCGCGAGCGCCGCAGCCAGCGGCCACTCAAAGCGTTCTAACGGAATTCGCTCCATGCGCTGGCTCAACTCACTTTGCGGCACCAGTCGCAGTTTTTCTTTGTAGATCGTGTCCAGCCCCTCCGCACCCCGGCCAAGCGCCACGTACAGGCCGCCGGTATCATCGGCAATTTTGCGCAAGGTGGCCTCGTCGAGCTTGGTTTTTACCACTTGTCCGTCGGAGTCGCGCAGGACGTCACTGCGGCCGTTTGAAAAATGCAGTGGAATCGTCGTGGGTTCGGGACTTCCAACACCGACTGGATAGATGGCCATCCCGTTTTTGGCCGCCGCCTTGGCTGCCTCCAGTGCCGAGCCCTCAAGGTCCTCGCCGTCGGTTAGGAGAACCAGCACCCGGTGGTTATTTCCGCTTTCGTCAAAGAGTCGTTCGGCTTCCTTGATCGCACTCGCCAAGTCCGTGCCTTGGCGGGGAATAATCTCGGTGTCCAGCGCATGCAATGATTCGCGGAACGCATCATAATCCAGCGTCAACGGACACAACGCAAACGCGCTGCCGGCAAATGGAATGAGCCCAACACGGTCGCCTCCAAGCCGCGCCACAAAATCCAAAATCCCAAGGCGGGCACGCTCAAGTCTGTTAGGTGTTAGATCTTCCGCCAGCATGCTGCGCGAGGTATCCACAGCGAACAAGATATCGATGCCCTTGCGTTTGACTTCATGCCACTCGTAACCTTTCTGAGGACGGGCGATGGCGCTAAAAGCCAGCATGAGTGCCAGCAGCCACAGCCCGCGTTTGACTTGGCGCAGGCGCGGCGACAAGCCGCCGCCGAGTCGCAAGCGGAAGCGCGGATGAATGAACTGGGCGAGGTCAGCTTCGCGGCGGCGGTCGCAGCGCCGAAACAGGGCGAAGAGCCCGGCACAGACGAGCAGGCCCGCGCCGAGCCACAGTGGCTGGGCGAAGTGGAGAGCGAAGTCATCCGTGGGGCGTGAGGACGTGATGGTTGATAGAATATTCACGGCAGGCGGCGGAAGCGGGTTTGGCTGAGGACCATTTCTAGCAGCAGTAAGGCCAGGCCGGGGGCGAGGAAATACAGGTAGAGTTCGTCGTATTGCTGGTATTTCTTGAGCTTGTGGGTGGTGGTTTCAAGTTTGTTGATCGACTCATAAATGTTCTTCAACGAAGCCGTGTCGGTGGCACGAAACTCCTGGCCACCGGTGGCCGCCGCCACCTGCTGCAGCATCTCCTCGTCGATCTCCACCTTCATCGTTTGAAGGTGCGTGCGGCCAAATGCATCTCTAACCGGCACTGGCGCCTCGCCGCGGGTGCCCGCCCCAATCGTGTATATCTTGATGCCCAGCGCCTTGGCGGCTTCGGCGGCGGTGAGCGGGTTGGCCGCCCCGGCGTTATTCACCCCGTCGGTTAGCAAAATGATGATGCGCGATTTTGCGGTGGAGTTGCGCAGGTGGTTGACGGCTGAGGCGATGGCCGAGCCGATGGCGGTGCCGTCCTCGACTTGTCCGAGGCTCACCCCGGCCAGCCGCTTGCTCAAAAATTCCTGGTCGAGTGTGAGCGGGCTGACCAGATAGGGGCGTGCCGCAAATGCCAGCATGCCGATGCGGTCGTTAGGCCGTTCGCTGATGAATTTACCCACCACCTTTTTGACGACCGCCACCCGGTTGGCCGGCTTGCCCTCGAGGGTGAAATCCAGGGCTTCCATCGAGCCGGAGACGTCTAGGGCGAGCATGATATCGATGCCGCTGGCTTCGACATCGGTGCTGCCCTTGCCGAGGCGCGGACGGGCCAGCGCCATGATGAGGAGGGCCAGTGCGAGCAATCCGAGAAATGCCAAAATGCCTCCGACCCTTGAGCGGGGGCGGGCACCGGCTTGGATGGCATCGTCTGTGGAGGGCATGCGCAGCGCCACGGGTTGGCCCCTGCGGCCGCGCCAGAATGCCAGCAGTGGCAGGCACAGCAATAGCCACAGCCATTGTAGGTGGACGAACTGGAAACTTCCGGTCATGATGTGAGGGGCCGGGGTTTGGTGTTGGATGGGGGCGTGGCGGTGGCTCTGACGAAGCCGCGTGCGGCATGGATGAGATCACCGCGCTGGGGGGCATCCAGGTCAGAGGCTGCAAATTTCGCCAGATCGCAGGCCTTGAGAAATGATCGCAGATGTTCGCTCTCACCACTCAGCGGCGTGCCCGCCGCCCCGGCCAATTCCCGCAAAAATTCCTCGGTGCTTCGCCTCGGGGCAGCCAGCCCGAAGCGATCGGCGATGTACTGGCGGATCGTCTGCGCGGCCCGGTTGGCAAAGGCTTCTGCGGCCAGCAGGTCGCGCGACGCTTCCAGTTGCGTCAATGCCGCCAGCGCGATTTGTGGCGGACTTTGGCGGCGTTTGCGCCGGGCGTACCAGCGCCACAGCAAACCAGCGAGCACCAACGCCACGACGGCCCCGCCAATGCCGAGCCATAGCCCGGTGTTAGACTTGGGCGGCAGCGGGATCTCCACCAGCGGCTTGGGCCCGCGGATGTCATCGGCGGGCTCAGCCGATTGGGCGGATAGATGGGCGGCAGCTCCCAGCATGAGCGCCAGCACCGCGCTGAGGACGGCACGGACGGGCTGGCTGCGGATGATATTATTTCCTAACATTTTAAGGCGAAAAATGATAGCTCAGCCGGAGCGGTGGCGGCGTTTATGGAAAAATCCCATCAACTCAGGCAGCCAGTTTTGGCCGTTGATGCATTCTAGCAAATCGACGCCGAGCGAGCGGATGCGCAGGGCGGTGAGTTCGCGGCGCTGGCGGGATTGACTGGCGAAGGCGTCGCGCACTTTGGCGCTGCCGGTATCCAGCTCGACGACTTGGCCGGTTTCGGCGTCTTCGAGGCGGATGCGGCCGATGTTAGGCAGTGAGTGTTCGCGCGGATCGGTGACGGACACGGCGATCAGGTCGTGACGGCGGTTGCTGATTTGCAACTTGGCGCGCAGGTGGTTGAGGCGTTCGTCGAAGGGCGCTCCGATGCAAAAATCCGACACCAGAAAGATGACGGCTTTGCGGTGCATCACTTGGTTGGCAAAATCCAAGGCCCGTGCAATGTCGGTGCCCCGGTGGGCGGGTTGGAAGAACAGGGCTTCGCGGATCAAGCGCATGATATGCATCCGGCCCTTGCCCGGCGGTATGTATAACTCCACTTCGTCGCTGAACAATATCAGGCCCACCCTGTCGCGGTTTCGAATGGCCGAGGCCGCCAGCACTCCGGCAGCTTCAGCGGCCAATTCGCGCTTGGAATCGGCCACCGAGCCGAAATCCGCCGATGCGCTCACATCGATCATTAACAGGATCGTTAGTTCGCGTTCCTCGGTGAAAAGCTTGATATGGGGTTCGCCGGTGCGAGCCGTGACGTTCCAATCGATGGTGCGAACGTCATCGCCGGGCACGTAGTTGCGCACCCGGTCAAAGTCCATGCCGCGGCCTTTGAAGACACTGGCGTAGCCGCCTGCCAGCGAGTCGTTGACGAGGCGGTTGGTGCGCACTTCCATGCGCCTTACGCGGCCTAGGATCTCCGCGGCACGCGCCTGGTCTTCAACGCTGATGGGCGTGGTGAGGGTCGGCTGGATCATGGCACCGGCAACTCGTCGAGCAGGCGGGTGATGATTTGCTCGCTGTTGAGACCTTCCGCTTCCGCCTCGTAGGTGATGGTCACCCGGTGGCGCAACACGTCCATGGCCACCGTCTTCACGTCATGCGGCGTCACGTAGGCCCGCCCGTTGAGAAACGCGTTGGCCCGGCTGGCCAACGCCAAATTGATGGTGGCACGCGGCGATGCGCCGACGCGGATGAGGGGCGCGATGTGTATGCCGAACGCATCGGGGCGGCGGGTGGCATGCACCAGTCGCACGATGTAACGTTTGACCTTTTCATCCAGATAGAGACGGTTGACAACCGTGCGTGCCTGTTGGAGCGCCCCAAGACTGACCATTGGAGCGGGTGCTGGCAGGTCTTCGGTGGTGCCTGCCAAATCGAGAATACGCAGCTCTTCGTCCTCCGTCGGATAGTCCATGATCACCTTCATCATGAAACGGTCCAGCTGGGCCTCGGGCAGCGGATACGTTCCTTCCTGCTCCAGCGGATTCTGCGTCGCTAACACGAAAAATGGCGATGGCAGCGCGAAGCTTTCCTCGCCGATGGTCACTTGTTTTTCCTGCATCGCCTCTAGCAAAGCGCTTTGGACCTTGGCTGGGGCGCGGTTGATTTCGTCGGCGAGGATGAAGTTGGCGAACACCGGGCCGTGTTTGACGCGGAAGCGGCCCTCCCGCGGGTCGTAGATCTCGGTGCCCACGATATCGGCTGGCAGCATGTCCGGGGTGAATTGGATGCGGTTGAACTTGGCATCCACCAGTGAGGCCAGGGTTTTGAGCGCCAGGGTCTTGGCCAGCCCAGGCACCCCTTCCAGCAATAGGTGGCCCTTGACCATCAGCGCGATGAGCAGCCGGTCCACCAACTCACTCTGGCCGATGAGGTAGCGGCCAATCTCCGCTCGCAGCGGCGCGATCCAGTGCGAGGCATCGCGCACCAAGCTCTCTGCATCCGCAGGGTTGAGCAGGGCAGGGGAGGGCGTTTCCAGTTCAGGGGGCATCGGGGAAGTGTCGGGTATGAAGGTGGCCATTTTCAAGGAGGGAGAGCATCTCGCCGAGCCCTTAGCGACTAGGCAGGGGCGCGGCTGATACCTAGCGACAGAATGCCCCGCCCTCGTCTAAAATCCGTCTAGAGCAAATCATGCGCAGAGCGGGACGATCCGGGATTCCGGACCGGGCACTGCGCAAGCTCTGTGACCGCCGATGCCCCTGAGGTGTCTCTTGTAGCGGCGTGTCTATGACCGCCGATGTGCCTGAGATGCCCCTGAGGTGAGCGATATTACGATCCCATCTGGCGTGATGACAATCGGGAACGAAGCGTTCGGTTCCTGTAGCAGCCTTACTGGCTATTGAGCAAAGCATGCGTAGCGTTCGCGCGAGAAGTTGCTATTATTCGAAAACGTTATTTATGAGACGAACGAGCGTTAGGTAATAGACGCACGAGCGTCAGTTATAGTTACAATTGATAGGATGAAGGTCCGTTTGACATTAGCATCTTGATGATGATCCCCCCCCAACTAG
This sequence comes from Akkermansiaceae bacterium, assembly GCA_903827375.1. Lineage (GTDB taxonomy): Bacteria > Verrucomicrobiota > Verrucomicrobiia > Verrucomicrobiales > Akkermansiaceae > Luteolibacter. Next base: position 44,627 of record CAIKHZ010000263.1, on the reverse strand, counting down.
GAGCGGGGTACAGGAGTCAGCATCAATTCAACAACAAGTGGAGTCGCCATGTACGAGGGTTGCCCCTGCTCTGCGCCGGGGCGGTGTTGCCGGGGTGGTTAGTGTGCAGTGTGGGGCGCCCGCGGAGTTATACCGGGGCACCCATCACTGAGAACTTCGATGGCTTGGGCACCAGTGGCACGGTCATCACGCCGCTGGTTGGTTGGGATGCGGCACAGTTCAATCCGGTGCAAATCAACCAGCTAGGCCCCGGCAACGGGATCACCACGGTGACGGACACTTCCTTGGTGGTTGACGACGGCAGTGTTTTCCTAGCCAACGCCACCGCTTCGATAGGCAACCTTGGCACCACCGGCAGCTAACGGTGCCACGGATCTGGCCACCAGCGTAACGCCGGGCGTGTCGGTTAGCGATCCGATTGGCGATCCGACTACACGGCTTCTGCTAGCAATATCGTGATCCCGGTCGGCAGCACCTCGGGCTCTATCGCGCTAACAGCCGTGCAGGACGCAATCTATGAATGCAAATTCCAAGGAATTGAACTGGCTTGCCCAGCGGCCACCTTGAGGTCAAACGCTGAGTGTTGATGCTGTATGCCCGGTGGCCATGCCCAGGCTTGTCGGGCGAGAGCGGGACTTTGGCAAGTCCCGCTCCCTACCAAGCTTCGTGGGGCACCCTTTAGTGGGCGACACGGGTGCCACTGCCGGATCTGAGGACGCGCACGCTGTCGCCGACTCTGAAATATTCGCGGCTAACCTCTTGCACGACCGATACCGAGCCGCCCTCATTGAGGCGCACGTTGATTTCGATACCGTTGCGGTTGCCCATGGATTGTTCCACATTGGACCCGATGGCGCCGCCGGCGATAGCGCCACCAATGGCTCCCGCGGTGTGAGCGGCTTGGCCTCTGCCAAGTTGGCTGCCGAGCAAGCCACCACCCACGGCACCCAGCACGGTGCCGGCCTCGTGATTGCCCTCGATTTTCACGGGGCTGATGGAGGTAATTTTCCCGTAGCGCACGGATTGCTCCTGACGGACATCACCCTGTCGATAGACGTTGCCGCTTCGAGTGTCTTGAGCACAAGAGGCAAACAACATCACAACCGGCAGGCAAACAAAGTATTTCGTTTTCATCGGCGGGAAGCTAGCGTCTAAGCAGAGAAACACAAACGGAAATTTACTTAGGAGACAGCCTCGCTAGGGAGTCGTTACCTGCAGGCGCATGAATCGTTGCGGGGCATTGCTGGTTGGGATGCTGTCCCTCACGGTCACCAGCCAGTAGCTGCCCATGTCAACGCGGGTGGTTTCCACTGCCACAGGGAACCACGAGTTGGCCGTCAGATCGGCGCTGGCCTCGACAACGACGAGGACGTCGGTGGCTTGTTTATTGAGGCGGCAGGTCATGGTTAGATAGCCGCCTTGTTGGCTGGTGGTGGGCAGCCCGTTGGCATCGGGAGATAATGGGTTGAGCGCCAAGGTGTACTCCATGAGGTTGGTGATGCCATCCTGATCTGGATCGGCGGAATCGCCGCTGATGGTCGGATCGGCGAGTTCTGCGGTGGAGAATTTGCTGAGTTTCCAGATGGCGTAGGGCAGTGGGTCGGGAGTGGCGATTTTCACAATCACTGAAGTGCTGGGAATGCCGTTGACGGACACGGTCACCAGTGCGCAGCCCTGCGGGAAATTCGTGGCCAGGGTTGTGGAGATGGCGACGTCCGACCAACTCGCCGGTTGCAGCACGCTCGTCAGGCCGCTGTCGAGTGCCCGCAGTTGCACCACCGGCAGGTCGCTCGACGAGTTTTGGGTGCCGTTGCCACCCGAGGCGGCGGAGAGGCCGCGGAATTGGCTGCCGACCAGAGCCAGGATATTGCCCGGAACGATCGAGGCGGGTGCGCTGGTGATGATCGGCTGGGATGCGGCGGCGAATCCCAATCCCACGTCATAGGATTCCGCGCTGTTGAGAGCACCGGCGCTACCGCCGCCGCCAATGGTGAGCACCCGCCCGTTGATCAGGAGCGTGGCGGTGTGGCTTTCACGCTTGCTGGTAAGGGCAGCGGTGCTTTGCCACAGGCCGGTGGCAGGATCAAATATCTCCGCCGTTTCGGTCACACCGCTAGCGCCCGTGCCACCGGTGACGAGTACCTTGCCATTGGTTAGTAAACTGGCCGTGTGCGAGGCGCGAGCCAGTGCGAGTGTGGTGGTGGCGGAGGTTGCCACGTTGCTGGTTGCAGCCCAAGTGCCGGTGGCAGGGGTGTAAAGCTGCGTGCTGTTCTGATAGGTTGTGCCGTTGCTGCCACCGGCCACCAGTACCTTGCCGCCCGGCAGCAACGTGGTGGTGTGGCCAAGGCGGGCGGCGCTCAAGCCACCAGTGGCGCTCCACAGGCCGCTGGTTGGATCAAACAGCTCGGCAGTGGCAAGCACGCCGGCAGCATTTTCTCCGGCTGTGACGAGCACCTTGCCCGTGCTTAACAGGTTTGCCGAGTGGGCGTCACGAGCACCGAGCAGGGAGCCGGTAGCCGACCACAGCCCGGTGAGCGGGTTATAGATTTCCGCGCTGGTGAGTGCGCCGCTATCATCTTTACCACCGGCGACGAGCACCCGGCCATCGGCGAGCAAAGTGGCAGTGTGGAGGAAGCGTGGGGTGGTCATGTTGGCGACCGGCAGCCAGATGCCAACGGTTGGGTTGTAGAGTTCGGCGCTGGCCAGGGCGGATGTGTTGTGCCCGCCGAGGACGAGCACGTTGCCGGTCTTGAGCAGTGTGGCGGTGTGATCGCGCCGACCCGTTGTCAGCGCCGTGGCCGACGCCCAAACCCCGGTGGCGGGATTGTACATATCGACGCTGGCTTGGGTGGTGCTGCCATCCCAGCCGCCAATTGCCAGCACCCGGCCATCCGGCAGCAGGCTCGCGCTGTGATGGGTTCGTGCCGTGCCCGGTGCTGCAGTGGACGCCCACGTGCCAAGCGCATTATCATATAACTCAGTGCTGGCAAGCACGGGATTGCTGTCACTGAAACCGCCGGTGATCACGAGTTTGCCGTTAGCCAGCAGGGTGGCTGTGTGGTCGTAGCGTTTGCCGAGCAGCGAAGGATATACAGTTGCCCATGTGCCGGTGAGCGGATTGTAGATGTCGGCACTGGCCTGCGCCGCGAGGTTTGTTACCCACTTGCTCCCGCCTGTACAAATCACCCGGCCATTGGGGAGCAGGGAAGCCGTGTGAAAGTAACGGCCGTTTTTCATGTCGCCAGTGGCGGTAAACTTGCCAGTGGCCGGATCAAATAACTCAGCGCTGGCCAAAGGACTGGTGATACTGGTAAAACCTCCCGCCACCAGCACCATTCCATTGGCCAGACGCGTCGCTGTGTGGTTGACCCGCGCCGTCACCAGCGGGCCGGTGGTCACTGCCCACGTGTTTAACACTGGATCGTATAACTCAGCAGTGGCCAAAGTCACAGTGGCACTCTGGCCGCCGCAAACCAGCACTTTGCCATTGGTCAGCACGCAGGCAGCATGGTTGAATCGGATGGCTGTCATGAGCCCGCTCGTGGTCCAGCTGCCGTTGGAGGGATCATAGATCTCAGTGCTTGATAGATAGGCGCTGCCGGTGGTTTGTCCGCCCGTCACCAGCACCTTGCCATTGGCCAGAAGCGTCGCGGTGTGATAGACGCGTGGCACGAACATGCTGCCGGTGGTGCTCCATGTGCCTAACGCCGGATCGTATATCTCGGCACTCGCCAAAGCAGTGGCACTCTGGCCGCCAACGACCAGCACCTTGCCGTTGGGGAGCAAGGTGGCACTGTGGTGGATGCGTCCGGTGGTCATCAAGCCCGTGTAGCTCCAACTTCCGGTGGCCGGATCATATAACTCAGCACTGTTTAAGATAGACGCAAATTGCCCGCCGCAGACCAAAATTTTGCCGTTGTTCAACAGCGTGGCGGTGTGGTATCGGCGGCCGCTGTTCATCGCTGCCCCCGAGGTGAATTGGGTGGCTGCACTGATGACAAGAATGGCACCGACGCTGCCGCTGTAACTCGAATCCGTGATGGTGGCCACCACCGCGTAGCTGCCCACCGCGCTCGGTAGCGTCGGCGAACCATTGTAGGTGAGAGTCACCGACAGACCTGCGGGAATGGTGGTCGCCGACACGCTTTTTGCGCTGCCGTCTGCGGCTTGCAACAGGCCGCTGAGGCTCACGCTGGCGGGGGTTTTGGAGATTTGGGTGATGCATGCGCCGGAGATGCCGTTGACGGTCACTGTTAGGATTGCGGCACCCGCCGGCAGGCCGAGAAGCGGGGCTGAGTTGAGTGATGCGTCAGTCCAAGCAGTGGCAGTGGGCATCACGGTGCGGCCGCTTTCGATGTTGTAAAGTTGTATGCTGGGGATGTTAGCCGGGGCGTCTTGGGTGCTACCGGACGATCCGCCGGAGATGCCGCGGAAGCGGGTGCCGGTGAGTGAAAAACTGGCACCAAGCAGCAGCGAGGAGGGGGGAGAGATCAGTTGTGGTAGCCAGGCGCTCTGATAGCCAAGTCCCACATCATATATCTCAGAACTGGCTTGAATGACCGCGCCACTGGACCCTCCTGCGAACCACACCCGTCCGTCCGTCAGCAGTGTGGCTGTGTGATTTTTGCGCAAACTTCCCAGCACGGCACCGGCCGTCCAGCTACCTGTGGCAGGATCAAATAACTCGCTGCTGGCAAGCGCGGCGCTGCCATTGGTCCCACCGGCCACCAGCACCTTGCCGGTGGGTAGCAGGGTGGCAGTGTGGGCGCTTCGGGCATCGGTCAGCGACGCGCAGCTGGTCCACAGGCCGGTACCGGGATCATACAACTCGCAATTTGATAGATATGTGCTGCCTGACAAACCGCCCACTACCAGCACCTTGCCATTGGGTAACAAAGTGGCGGAGTGAGAGGTGCGGGCGGTGGTGAGCGATGCCGTGGCGCTCCATGTGCCGGTGGCTGGATCATACACTTCTGCAACCGCCAGTGGGATGCCGGCGGTGTTGCGTCCGCCGGCCACCAGTACCTTGCCATTGGCGAGGAGAGTGGCGCTGTGTCCCTGGCGAGCCGTGGCCAGGGAGCTGGTGAAGGACCAAGAGCCGCTGGAGGGATTGTAGAGTTCGGCGGTGGCGATGGAGGCGCTGCCTGCCTGGCCTGCGGCGACTAGCACCCTGCCATCGGTTAGCACCGTGGCGCTGTGCAGTTCGCGAGCACCTGTCATGGCACCGGTGCTCGTCCAAGCAGCTGTGGTGGGGTCGAACACTTCTGCGCTTCCAAGGGTGACTGACCCGCTGTTGCCGCCGGCTACCAGAACCTTGCCGCTTTGGAGTTGGCTGAGGGTATGCATGAAGCGAGCGGCGGCCATCGGGTTGGTGGCGGTGGCGGTGGCGGTGGCCGGATTGTAGAGATCGGCGCTGGCGAGGGCTGTGCTGCTGAAGCCACCAGTCAGCAACACCTTGCCGCTTGCCAGCAGGGTGGCTGCTTGTTGGGCGCGGGGGGTCGGCAATGATCCGCTGGCTGCCGTCACAGCGGTGGCGGTGTCCAAGACTTCCGTGCTGGCCAGTGAGGTGGCGCTGTTGTCGTTCCAGCCACCGCTGATGAGCAGCTTGCCGCTGGGCAGGAGCGTGGTGCAGTGGTCCAAGCGGGCGGTGGCCAGGGTGCCGGGCGTGCTCCAAGTGCCGGTGAGGTAGTCGTAGAGAACGGCGCTGGCGAGCATGCCGCTGGTGGTATTGAAACCGCCGATAACCAGCAGCTTGCCGCTGGGCAGTAAATTGGCGCTGTGCGAGAATCGGCCGATTGGCAGGGGGCTGGTGAGTGTCCAACTGGCGGCGCTTGGATCATACACCTGTGCGCTGGTCAGTGAGGTGCTCGCATTGGATTTTCCGCCAAGGACAAGCACCGTTCCATTCGGCAGCAGGGTTGCACTGTGATAGAAGCAGGGAGCTTCGAGCGCTGTGGCCGGGGACCAAGTGCCCACGGCCGGATCATAGATCTCAGTGCGCGACGTGCCAACGTCCGGGCTCGTTTCGCCTCCTGCGACGAGCACTTTGCCGGAGCTGAGCAAGGTGGCGGAGTGATTCGCGCTGGCATTTGCCAGGGTGCCGGTGCTCGACCAGCTGCCGGTGGCCGGGTCATAAAGTTCTACGCCGTTGGTGATGCCGTTGTTGGTGTACCCGCCGCTGACAAGCACTTGGCCGTTGCCCAGCAAGGTGGCGGTGAACGAGTCGCGGCCCTGCGCCATCGAGCCGGTGGTCGCCCATGTGCCGCTGGCAGGGTCGTACAAGGTGGCGCTGGCCAGAGAGGAGAATCCATCAAACCCGCCAGCCACCAACACCTTGCCGTTGAGCAGGATGGTAGCTGAGTGCCAAAACCGGGCGGCGGGGAGGGGGGATACCGGCGTCCAGGCGTTGGTGGCTGGATCAAATATTTCCACCGTGGTCAGCGCGGTGCCAGCCGTGTTGCGGCCTCCGGTCACCAGCACCTTGCCGGTGGCCAGCAGGGTGTTGGTGTGGCTGTCGCGGCCGGTGGCCAGCGATCCGGCCGTGCCCCAAGTGAGGGCCTGCGCGTCTGGCAGGCTGACCAGACTCAAAGCCAGGGCCAGCAATGGCAGGAAAAAACGTAGCAAACGATGGGAAATTTTGATCATGAGAGGGGAGGGTAGCTGCAAACCGATGTCGCAGGCATTTCTACGATTCAGACGGCGATTTTCCAGCTTCTTTTCACATTTCCGCCGCGACGGTCTGATGCCGAACGCCTCTTGGCACGGATGACACTCGAGGATGGCTCATGGTTGAGGGCAAAGTGAGCTTGCTTGACATGGGCGTGGCGAAGGCTTACGCCCTGTGCGCCCCCCTCCCACCGATGGCGCATTCCAATCCACGCTCCCTTCACCGCCAGGCATTTCCTGCTACGGCGCGATTTCTAGGTTTTGCCTAACCGTTCCATTGCATGCACTTCAGCCGCTTCAGTATTGCCTCAGTCCTGCCTGCGGCGCTGGCATTCATCGCGACCGCCGTGTTGGCGTACATCTGGTGCACGGGCTTGCCTGACGGATGGGTGCCACTGCGCTTGCCTCTAACCGGCGGCGGTGGCACGGGGGATAGCAGCGGTGCATCGCCCCTGACCAAGACCAGCCTGAGCGTGGCTGACGGGACAGCCAGTGATTTGCCTGGTGCCTGGCCGGGCTTCCGCGGTGCCAACCGCGACGGCATCTCAGCCGAAACCACCCCCTTGGCCGAGGCATGGGCCACTGGCGAGCCCAAACCGCTGTGGTCCATCGACGTCGGCGAAGGCTACGCTGGGGCCGCCGTGCTCAACGGCCGGGTCTATCTAATGGATTACGACCGCAGTGCACAGGCCGATGCCCTGCGCTGCCTGTCGCTGGCCGACGGCAAGGAGATATGGAAATTTTCCTATCCGCTTTCGATCAAGCGAAACCACGGCATGTCGCGCACCGTGCCGGCAGTGACCAAGGAGCATGTGGTGAGTCTAGGGCCAAAATGCCAGGTATGTTGCCTCGACGCGGTGAGCGGCAAATACCAGTGGGGCATCGATTTGGTCAGGGAGTATGGCAGCACGGTGCCGGCTTGGTATGCAGGCCAGTGCCCGTTGATTGACGGCGATCGGGTGATTCTGGCACCGGGTGGCAGCAGCCTGATGATTGCAGTGGAACTGGCTACCGGCAAGGTGCTGTGGAAAACCCCCAATCCACGTGACTGGAAAATGACCCACGTTTCCATCGCTCCAATGGATATAGGAGGTCGCAAATCTTACGTCTATTGCGGTCACCGAGGCGTCGCAGGCGTGGCGGCCGACGATGGATCGCTTTTGTGGGAAACCCCCGATTGGAAAATCTCCATCGCCACCGTGGCCACCCCCGTGCCTGTCCCTAATAACCGAATTTTCCTCTCCGGCGGCTACGAGGCCGGTAGCATGATGCTGGAACTCACCGGAGCTGCTGCCAAGTGGGAGGCCAAGCCCGCGTTCCGGCTTGATGCTGATACCTTCGGCGCAACCCAGCAAACTCCCATCCTCAGCGACGGCCACCTCTACGGCGTGCGCCCTAACGGCGAACTCGTCTGCCTCGATCTCCAAGGGAAACAAATCTGGGCCAGCGGCATGAGCCACCGCTTTGGCCTCGGCCCATTCATGGTCGCTCAAGGCCGGATCTTCGTGATGGACGATAACGGCGAGCTGACAATGGCCCAAGCCTCGCCGGAGGGGTTTCACCCGCTCGCCCACGCCAAGGTGCTCGACGGGCACGACGCCTGGGGGCCGCTGGCACTGGCCGGGGGTCGCCTTATTGTTAGGGATTTGACTCGATTGGTCTGTTTGGACTTGCGAAAGAAATGAGCACGAACGAAGGTATTGGCCGCATGACTTATCGACGGGACATTCTCCGGACTTGTCTGCGCTGTGGCGGATTTCTCGCTCTCGGCGGCATTGCTGCATCGCTCGGTTGGCGCGGTCGCCACGGCCAGTGCCCGCGCAGCAATCCATGCGGTGGCTGCCCGGTATTTGGGGATTGCAGCCTGCCCAAGGCACTGGATACGAAAAGCCAAATCCAGCCGGACCGCAAAGGTGGTGGCGTCAAACCTACGTTAGGCCATGTCTGAAGACGCGGGTCACAAAAATGCCTCAGCTTCACCCCAACGCCGGTCATTCCTGCTGGCGGCAGCTTGGGGCGGTGGCATCGCCGGCCTCGGCGGACTCACCGGGCTGACCATCGCCAAGCTAACGCGCAAGCAAACCGCTGCCCCGGCCCGCAAACCGGTGCTTGGGGATGAATTCACCTACGATGTGGCACGCTTTCAGAAGTCTGATCCGGCGTTGCTGCGGTACCAGGAAATCACCCGATTCGCCTCAGGTCTGGAACACGCCCGGGCCCTCGCGGTGGCTGCCGACGCCGCGATATTCGTCGGTGGCAATGGTGGCATCCGCAACTTCTCGGCCAAGGGCGAAGCGGGTCTCAAGATTTCGTTAGATCAGCCGGTATATTCCATCGCATTGCGGGCATCCGGGGAAATGATTGTCGGCCAGTTGGGGAAAATTTCCGTGCTTGATGCCAGTGGAGCGGTGCTGGCGGTGTGGAGCGGCTTGCCGGAGAACCTGCTGCCGACGTCCATCGCGTTGGCGGGGGAACTGGTGTTTGTTGCGGATGCCGCCAACCGGGTGGTCCTCAAACTCGATGCCAGTGGAAAAAAATTAGGCGTCATCGGTGCCCGCGATCCTGCCCGCAACCTCAAGGGATTCGTCGTGCCAAGCCCGTACTTTTGTGTCCGCATGGCACCCGACGGCCTGCTGCGCATTGCCAATCCAGGTGAGCACCAAATCGAAGCGTTCACCTTGGACGGCGACCTTGAGGTGGCTTGGGGCCATGGATCGTTTGCGGTTGCGGGGTTTTGCGGTTGCTGCAATCCGGTGAGCTTTGACGTCTTCCCCGACGGCAGCTTCGTCACCTGCGAAAAAGGCCTGCCGCGAGTGAAATTGTATAACTCCACCGGAGAGTTCACCGGCCTCGTCGCAGGCCCCGACGCGTTTCCAGAATACCTCCAAGCCGCCAATGCCGGCACCACCGACGTCCTCGGCTCGGGCGTCTATGCCGCCATCGACCCGCAAGGCCGCGTGCTGGTCCTCGACAGCGTCAGTGGCCTCATCCGCATCATGCAACGCAAGCCGCTAGACCATGAGTGACGAACCATCCATTCCCGCCGGAGAGAACCAGCGTCCCACTGGGGAGCGCCGGCGTCCCGCCGGCAGTGTTGGGCATCCTGCCCAACACTCTCCCGTCATTGAACCGCCCCTCCCCAGCGCATCCCTCCCTGCCGCTCAGTTCTCCCGCCACGCCATCAGCCGCCGCGAGTTGCTCAAAAGCGGCGCTCGCGGTGCCAGCTTGCTCGGATTTGGCGCCGCCGCCGGCTTTTTGAGCGGCCGCGAAAGCAAGGACGCCACCCGCTGGCAAATCGACCCGAACCAATGCATCCAGTGCGGCCGCTGCGCCACCGACTGCGTGCTGGAGGTGTCCGCCGTCAAGTGCGTGCATTCGTACGGCATGTGCGGCTACTGCAAACTATGCACCGGCTACTTCGAACCGGAACCCATCAATCTCGACGAGGGTGCTGAAAACCAGTTATGCCCGACCGGTGCGATCAAACGCGAGTTTATCGAGGATCCGTACTACGAATATAGTATCAACAAGGAGTTATGTGTGGGCTGCGGCAAGTGCGTGAAGGGTTGCAACATGTTTGGCAACGGCTCGCTCTACCTCCAAGTGTGCCACGACCGCTGCATCAACTGCAACATCTGCTCCATCGCCACCGCCTGCCCGGCCCAAGCATTTCATCAGGTGCCTCTCACCAAACCCTACCTTCTGCGCGGAAAGGGAGCCTCAGCCAAATGAGCCGCGTCAACACTGCAGCACAGGCGTCCCGCATGCCATGGGAGACGCAGTCTTCCACCACTGGCTGGAAGACTGCTTTTCTATCTGCCAGCCTCTTTGCCCGCTTGCTACCCGCGCTGGTCCTGCTGCTCTTGCTCGTTGGAGTTGGCTCCGTCTTTGGCGTCGAACGGTTTCCACCACCGGATTTTTCCGGCCATGCCGTGCCCCAGTTGGTCGTTCCCAACCCCCAACCTCGCAGCACCGGCTGGCTCGATGTCGCCGTGCTGGCCCTCGGTCTCGCCGTCGCCTCGTGGCTGAGCCTGCGCCAACGCTCGCGCCGCGGCGTCGTCATCCTCTCGCTCGCATCGCTGGCGTATTTCGGGTTTTGGCGGCGCGGTTGCGTGTGTGCCATCGGCTCGATCCAAAATGTGGCCCTCGGCATCGCTGACCCAACGTATGCGGTGCCGCTGGCGGTGATCGCCTTGTTCACGCTTCCTTTGGTCGTGGCTCTGGTCTGGGGCCGTGGGTTTTGTGCCGGCGTCTGCCCGCACGGGGCACTCCAGGATTTGGTACTCGTCAAGCCGCTCAAGGTGCCCGGCTGGCTCGATGAATGCCTGCGCGTGCTGCCGTGGATCCACCTGGCACTGGCGGTGTTGTTAGCCGCTACCGGCACCCTGTTTCTCATTTGTAAGTTCGACCCATTTGTCGGCATCTTCCGCATGGCCGGGCCGCGCGTCATGCTCGTCTCCGGCGTCGCCCTGCTGGTGCTATCCATGTTTGTCGGGCGGCCGTATTGCCGGTATCTCTGCCCCTATGGTGCCTTGTTAGGTGTGGCCGCACGCTTCGCCAAATGGCGGCCGACGGTCACCCCGGGCACCTGCACCCAATGCCGCTTGTGCGAATGCTCCTGCCCGTTTGGCGCGCTCAACCCGCCGATGCCTGCCAAACAAGGCCGCGAGCGCATCGCCAGCGGGCGCCAACGCATCGTGCTGCTGGCCCTGATGTTGCCGCTTGCCGCGTTGCTCTTTGGCTGGCTCGGCGGCAAAGTCGGCCTCGCTTCTCTAACCCTTCATCCCGAGGGCAAGCTCGCCACCCTGGTGCAAGCCCAGGAACAAGGGACCTTGATAGGAACGCCGCCCGACGAACTCACCGCGTTTCGCCAACACGCTGCTGATCGCCTAACCGTCTTCGCTAGAGCCACCGCGCTCGAAGCTCGATTCCTATACCTCGGCCGCTGGATCGGGGTGGCTTTCGGTCTGGTGCTGGCGCTCAAGCTCGCCCGCATCTTCTTCCCTGCCAGCTCGCCCGATTACGAAACTGACAGCGGCCGCTGTGTCTCATGCACCCGTTGTTTTTCCGCTTGCCCGTACGAATTGCTGCGCCGCGGCCAACCCGTGTCATTACCATCAGAAGGAGGGAACCGTGGATCATCCTGAAAAATTGCTAAAAAACGTTTGGGCGCAGACCTGTTCGCGCATCGCTCTCATCGCCGGGGTGTTTTCGCTGGCGCTGGCCTCCTTGCTCGTCGTCAACACCGTCTATCTGCATCGCGGCCTCGGCAATGGCAAGGTGCGCCTCGTCGAGGCTCGCGAACTCGCCCCCCTCAAAACCACCTTGCGCGAAGATCCGAAAAACGACGACCTCAAACAAAAGATCCGCGGCCTCGACCAGCACCTGCGTGAAGATTACTTCCGCCGCGAAAAACTAGCCAACCGGGGGGGCTGGTGCTTGTTAGCTGGTGCTGCGGTGTTTCTTGGCTCACTCAAACTCGCCCGCAACCTGCGCCGCCCGCTCGTCACCATTCCTAATATCTCCGCTCGCCCTCCCGATCCCCTGCGTACCACAGCCCTCGCCGCCAAGGCCGTCACCGGCAGCACCCTCGGGCTCGCTGGTCTTACTCTCGCCCTCGTCTGGGATAACGACAGCCACTGGCAGCCCTCACTTGCAAAACCATCGTTAACCGCAGCGGTTCCCGCAGCCGCCGCTATTGACGGACCCATCGACCCCACTTGGTTTCCCAGCGCCGAAGAGGTGGCTAACAACTGGCCGTATTTCCGCGGACCTAACGGATCCGGCATCTCAACCCTGCCCAAATTGCCCGATGATTGGGACGGTGCCACCAGCAAAAACATTTTGTGGCAAACGGAAATCGGCCTGCCCGGTGAGAATTCCCCCGTCATCTGGGGCAATCGTGTCTTCCTAACAGGAGCTACTGCCAAGCGCCGCGAAGTCTATTGCTTCGACGCCACCACTGGCGCGCCGTTGTGGAAAGAGCCGGTGGTCCTGCCACCAAGTGCCGGCGAGGAAGCGCCGGAACCCGATGAGAGCACTGGCTTTGCGGCATCCAGCGCCGCCACCGACGGTCGCCGCGTGTTCGCCATCTTTGCCAATGGCGACGTCGCAGGCTTCAGCGCAGGCGGCAAGCACCTGTGGGCCCGCAGCCTCGGAACGCCGCAAAACAACTATGGCCACGCCACCTCGCTGACCCTCTGGCACAACCGCGTGATCGTGGTGTTTGATCAAGGCGGACCCAAGGATGGCAAGTCAAAGATCATGGCGCTGGATGCCAATACCGGCGAATCGGTGTGGTCCACACCGCGTCCGGTCGCTAACTCGTGGGCATCGCCCATCATTATCCAACACGCGGGCCGCGAACAAATCATCACCTCCGCAGACCCCTTGGTCATCGCCTACGATCCTCCCACCGGCAAGGAATTGTGGCGCGCCAAATGCATGCGAGGCGACGTCGCCACCTCGCCTGCCTATGCCAATGATTTGGTCTATGTCGCTTGCGATCAAACCAGCATCGCCGCAATCAAGCCCGACGGCAGCGGCGACGTGACCGCCAGCAAAATTGCTTGGCAACAGGAAGATAACGGATTGCCGGATATATGCAGTTTGTTGTGTGACGGGCCGCGGCTATACTCGGTGTACATGGGCAAGCTCCACGCCTTCGATGCTCTAACCGGCGATCACTTGTGGCAATTCGATACCAAGGCCACGATCCAAGCATCCCCAAGCATGTTCAACGGGCGTATCCACATTCTAACAAACAAGGGAATCATGATCAGCGGCGAGGCTAGCAAGGAAGGTTTCAAGGAAACCGCTCGTTCCGCCCTCGGTGAAGGCACCGGAGCCTCGCCGGCGTTCGCCCCAGGCCGAATCTATCTGCGCGGCAAAAAGCACCTGTTCTGCATTGGCACCAAGGATGGCAAGTAAGTTACAGATTTCGCCGCCGCCTGCCGCCGCTCTCGACTTGAGTTATGTCGATGATGTTGTTAGCCGCCTTGGCGGCACCGCCGAACAGGCGATTCCGATCCTCCAGGCGTTGCAAGTCCACTACCGGTATTTGCCCGACGCGGCGATGCGCCGGGTCTGTGAGCTCACCGGTATTCCACCCGCCACTCTGGACGGGGTCTCGACATTTTACGCGCAGTTCCGCCATCGGCCGATGGGCCGCCATCACGTCAAAGTGTGCAATGGCACGGCTTGCCACATCCAGGGCGCGGAAGATATTCACGAGTCGTTGTGCAAACATCTGCACATCGGCGAGGGTGAGGACACCGACAAGGATGGCATCTTCACCGTCGAGAAGGTCTTCTGCGTCGGCTGTTGCACGCTCGCACCAGTCGTCCAGATCAATGACGACAGTTATGCCCACTTGACACGCGAGAAGGGTCCAAAAATGTTGGACGATTTTCTGCGCCGCGAACAACGCGAAAGCAAGCGCCGCAAAATCAGTATCTCAACTCTAGCGAAACCTGCCAAGCCCGACGGCGAAATCCGCATCTGCCTGGATTCCTGCTGCATCGCCCGCGGTTGCGGAAAAACTCATGACGCATTGCAGGCTGCCGTCGCCCGCGGACACCTCAATGCCACTATCAAACGCGTCGGCTGCGTCGTCATGTGCGACCGCACGCCCTTGATCGAAATCGCCCGCCCCAATCACCCGCCTATCCAATTCTCCGGCATCCATCCCGAACGCGTCGATGCCCTGCTGTGGCGCCACTTCAAGCCCCGCGGCATTCTGCCCTGGCTCCGCCGTGGTGCCGCCAGTGCTCTCGATTGGCTGTCCGGCGAGACGGCCGATATGTACGTCGGCGCGGGCCGCACGGCCGATAACCCGAGCCCACGGGTGACTGCGTTTTTCGGCCGCCAGCGTCACATTGCCACCGAGCACTATGGCAAACTCGACCCACTCGGACTCGATGAATACCTCGCCCACGATGGATTCGCCGGCCTCCGCCAGTGCATCAATGGCCTAACGCCCATTGATGTGATCGAGACCATCGATCGCAGTGGCTTGCGCGGTCGAGGCGGCGCAGGGTTTCCTACAGCCCGCAAATGGCGGGTAGTGCATGGTATGGCGGCGGACGGCAAATACGTCATCTGCAATGGCGACGAAGGTGACCCCGGGGCCTTCATGGACCGGATGCTCATGGAGTCATTTCCCTTCCGGGTGATCGAGGGCATGGCCATCGCCGCCTACGCTGTCGGAGCTAACAAAGGATACATTTATGTGAGGGCAGAATACCCATCGGCCGTCAGGCGACTGCGCGAGGCCCTGCGCCTGTGCCAAGAGCGCGGTGTGCTAGGATCTAATATTTTTGGATCCGCCTTTGCCTTCGACCTCGACGTGTTTGAAGGTGCCGGGGCGTTTGTGTGTGGCGAGGAGACGGCGATGTTAGAGTCGATGGAAGGGCGCCGCGGCATTCCGCGGCTCAAGCCGCCCTATCCAGCCGAGCAGGGTTATCACGACAAGCCGACCTTGATCAACAACGTCGAGACCTTTGCCAACGTGCCATGGATTGTGCGCAACGGCAGCGAGGCGTTTTCGGCCATCGGCAGCGCCACCAGCAAAGGCACCAAGGTGTTTGCGCTGGCCGGAAAAATCGCCCGTGGCGGTCTCATCGAGGTGCCCATGGGCATCACCATCCGCGAGGTCGTCGAGGACATAGGCGGTGGCACTCCGGACGGCTCGCCGTTCAAGGCCGTGCTCGTTGGCGGCCCGTCCGGCGGTTGCGTCCCGGCTGCCTTGGCCGACACACCGATCGACTACGAATCCCTATCAAAGGTGGGGGCCATCATGGGTTCTGGTGGACTGATTGTGCTCGATCAAAACGATTGCATGGTGCAGATGGCGCGCTATTTCCTCGAGTTTTGCCAGTGCGAGTCATGCGGCAAGTGCACGTTCTGCCGCGTAGGGACCCGCCGCATGCTCGATATCCTCGAACGCATCTGCAAGGGCAAGGCCAAAGCTCATGACCTAACGGACTTGGAAACCCTCTCCGAGATGGTGCGCCGCGCCAGCCTCTGCGGACTCGGCAAAACCGCCCCCAACCCGGTGCTCTCGTCACTGCGATTTTTCCGCGATGAATTTGAGGCCCACCTTCATGGCCACTGCCCCGCCGGCAAATGCCGCGACCTAATCACCTATTCGGTCACTGATGCCTGCATCGGTTGCACTCTCTGCGCCCAGCATTGCCCGGTCAACGCCATCCCAATGGCTCCCTATCAAAAGCATTGGATCATCCCAGACCTCTGCACCCGCTGCAACGCCTGCCGCGAAGTCTGCCCCGAAAACGCCATCCTGGTCCGCTAAGTAAACCGCACGGAATCATGATCTGTTGGGAGATCCTGATGTCCAGGTGGTGCAGTAGTCACCGGTTCAGTACAGTGCATGGGCGGAATTTTAGCAAGCGGCGCTTTGTGAGCGTCCCGTCGCGAAGGCTCAGAACTCACTGCCAACCTCGCTTTCGACCGGGCCGCGTGCAAGTCGAATTCCCTAAGTTTTGACTCCATGCGGGAGCTCAACACTTCAAGAAATGTTACCATGCGCGGACTGACCCCATGTGATGAGATCACTTCGCCACGTTGACGTCTATCTCGGTGAGGAAGGTGCCTTGGGTGCCGCCGTTGGCGACGGGTTGGAGCACCCACAGCAGCCAGCGATAGGTGCCGATCGCCTTGCCTTTGAAGCCGACAACCGCCGATGCATGTTTTCCTCCCTGCCCTAACTTGACGGTGTCGATGGCGGCGATGCGCTCCCAAGGCGGAGCTGGCACGGCGCTTGTGGCATCGGGCGAGGTGGCTCCAGCTGCTCCGTAGAGGACAAAGCGCTGAGGTGCACGGTCGCTCTTGTGCCATGAGAAGGTACGGACGCTGGTGACCGGCAGATCGGCGGTTAGATCCATGACCATGCGGCCCGGGCCATCTATCCATGCGCAGTGGCCAGTGTCATCATCTGAGCTTGCGGCAACACCATCGAGAAGGCACCGCAGGCCGCCCTCGCCGCCTTGTGGCGCGGCGAAGCCCGGCACTGCGGCAAGGCTCACCCCGTGTTTGGAATGAAGGTCGGCATAGTCTTTGGCTGTCGGTGCGCCCATGGGCAGGTCGCTCCACTCCTTGTCCGTTCTAGCTGTGGTCACAAGCGCATCGGTTAGCAAAAAATCACCCTGGGCAGAGGTTAAAACATTCTTTGCCCGCGTGGTGTCGGCAATGGCCGCAAGGTGAAGCGTATGCTTGCCCGGTTGCAGCTCGTTGGCAAAGGCCAAGGTGACTGTGCATTCGTCCGGCGACAAGGTGGCCGAGCGGGGCACCAGGTCGGCATCAATGCGATAATGAGACGCGGCAGTCGCCGAGGCTGGGTCGAGTGGCTTTGAGAAGGAGGCTATTACCTGAGTTTGCGCTGCACCGATGGTCACCTGAGTTAGGCGAGGAGCCACATCATCGATCACGTCCGCTGGGGCGGAGCGCTTGCCAAAAACCTCGACGGAATGGGGACCGTCTGTGCCGAAATGTACTTCCACGTCCAAGGATTTCTCTTGGTTAGGAGCGAGTGCTGCACTTTCGGCAGTGGCAAGCAGACAGCTGCCTTCCCTGACTGAGATGAACGGCACGGCTGGACCCGGACCGTGATTGCGAACCGTGACGCGTACGCTGAAATCCTTGGCGATTCTTGCGCTGACAGGAGACAATACGGGTGCGCTATATTCCAGTTCGCCGCTCACCGATGGCGGCAAGTCCTCGCGAGAAGCGCCCCATTTCTTGTTTGGCTCATTGCCCATGACCAGTTCCAGGATGCCGCCATCGGTGATCTCGGCGTGGCGCAGCCAGGCACGGGTCAACGGTTTGCCATTCAAACTTGCGGACTGGACATATCGGTTTTCCGGTGAGTTGTTTTTGGCTACCACGACGAAGGCCGAGCCGCGATGGTAAGGCGGTGTGAGGCGAAGCGAGACCCGCGTGAACAGCGGGCTGCCGATCAGATAGATACCATCGACCGGAGATACCGGATGCAAGCCCAACGCGCTTAGCACGTACCACGCCGACATCTGGCCGACATCGTCGTTGCCGCACAAGCCCTTGACACCTGCGCCATAGGCATGATCCATGACCGTGCGCGCCCACTTCTGGGTTAGCCACGGTGCGCCGGCATAGGTGAACAGATAGGGGACATGGTGCACCGGTTCGTTAGCATGGTTGTAGTAGTCGTTCCATTTGAAGGACAGCGGGGTTTTGGTGAAAAATTCTTCGAGGTCGGAGAGAAAGCGATCGCGTCCTAGCAGGTTGATGAGCCCTTGCACATCGTGGGGCACGAACCAGCCCTGCTGGAAGGGATTGCTTTCGATGCAGCCCTGGCCTCCGGCGGTGCGGCCCTGCCAAGGTTCCCACTGGCCGTTTTCCTGCCGGGTGTGCATCCAGTTCACCGCAGGGTCGAAATTATTGCGGTAATGCTGGGCCCGTTCCGCGAAGTCTCGCGCATCAGCCGTCTTGCCGAGGGCCTCGGCCCACTTTGCCATGCAGTGGTCGCCATAAGCGTTTTCAAGAGTCCAGGACAAGCTGCCCGGAGTCCAGCCCGGCTTGCCTTCCACATCGTTGACCGTGCGCTTGCCGATGGCATAAGCCTTTTCGATATCGAAGGCGCGGATGCCCTTGAGATATGCGTCGGCGGCCACCGACACAGCGGGGCTGCCGAGCATGCAGCCGGATCCGCAATTGAGCAGGTCCCATCTTCCGAAGACGCCCCGTCCGCTGAGGTCGGCAAGTTGAGTGAGTGAATTGACTTGGTCGTTGACGATCTCGGGAGCGATCAGGGTGAGCAGGGGGAACTGGCTGCGAAACACATCCCAGCCGCTGAACACTGTGCGATAGGTGAAGTCCTTGGAGCGCTGTGGCTTGCCATCCCCGCCGATATATGTGCCATCGACATCTGCGCCGGCGCGCGGATCGATCATGAGATGGTAGAGCGCGGTGAAAAAGGCTTCCTTCTGCACATCGCTACCGCCCTCAATGTTCAGCCCCTTCACCGCAGTGGCCCAAGCGGCACGTGCTTCGCGTTGCAGGCGATCGAAATTCCAATGATCGAGGTTGTCGGCGAGGTTGGCCTTTGCCCCTTCGATACTGACGAATGACACGCCCGCCTTGAGCATGATCTGCTCACCAGCCGTAGTGGCAAATTCCGCATAGTACCCAACATCCCGGCCCTCGTGCGCCTTCTTGCCTTTGAATACCTCGTCCTTGTCCCAGATTCCAAAATTGCTAGGCACCTTGCTGAACTGGGCGTAGAAGTACAGGGTATAGCTGCAGCCGCCGGCACCGCCACCCCAGCCGCCATCATCGCTCGGACAATACATCGATCCGGCGATAGTTCGCTCATCGACCCTGGTGACCGACTGCTTGCTGGCCTTTTTCCAGCGGCAAGTTTCACCGATGCGCCGGGCCAAGTCGATCTGGATGCGGCCTTCGCCGGCCTTGGGGAAGGTGAAGCGCAGCATGCCGGCCCTCGGCGCGGCACTCATTTCGGCACGTATGCCGCTGCGCTTGAGGCCCACCGCATAATAACCCGCCCTCGCAATCTCATCGTCGTGGCTGAAGGGCGAGGCGTTGTCCTCGCGCTTGGTCTGCAAGGGACCGGTGGTGGGCATGACCTGGAAATTGCCCAGATCGCCATACCAGCCCACGCCACTCATGTGGGTGAAACTAAAACCTTCGATGGTGGGATGCTCATAGGAATAGCCCGACCCATTGTCGCCGCCGGTGATGGTGTCGGGGCTGAGCTGCACCAGGCCGAAGGGTCTTGCCGCGCCGGGAAATGTCTTTCCCTCACCAAATTCAGCGTTGGTGCTTGCCCCTACCATCGGATTGATGAAATCCACCGGTTCTTTCGCCGGATCAGAGGCTGCCGAAGTGGCAGAGGACACACATATCACCGCTCCGGCAACGATGGCTCTTCCAATCCGTATGTTGAAACGTAGGTTCACGAGGTGATATCTTGATGTTATGGGTTATCTCTTCCGGCTCAAGACACGCCCCGGACTTCACTCTGAGATGATCCTTTCGAGCAGGAAAAATCGGTCCAAAGCCACGTGTTCAAGCCATCACTGCGGGATCACCCGAGTTGTTGGAGCAGGAGCTTGAGGATTTTGCGTGCTGAGTCCGGGATAACGGTGCCGGGGCCGAAGATGGCGGCGGCACCATTTTGATAGAGAAAGTCATAGTCCTGAGCGGGGATGACGCCGCCACAGACGACCATGATATCTTCTCGGCCGAGTTGTTTGAGAGCGGCGACGAGCTGGGGCAGCAGGGTTTTATGGCCGGCGGCGAGTGAACTCATCGCAACGACGTGAACATCGTTTTCCACGGCCTGTTTGGCGGTCTCTTCGGGCGTCTGGAACAACGGGCCGATATCCACATCAAAGCCCATATCGGCATAGGCGGTGGAGACGACCTTGGCACCGCGGTCATGGCCGTCCTGGCCCATCTTGGCGACCATCAGGCGAGGGCGGCGGCCTTCGAGTGTCTCGAATTGTTTGATGAGTTCGGGGATGTCTGACATATCTCCTTGGTTGTTGAATTCCTTGCCATAAACACCTGAAATGGTCCGGATGACCGCCTTGTAACGGCCGAAATGTTTTTCCATGGCGTCGGAGATTTCGCCAAGTGAGGCACGCGCTTGGGCCGCCTCGATGGCCAGCGCGAGCAAGTTGCCGGAGCCGCCGCCAGCGCAGTCGCCCAGTGCCGTTAGAGTGGCTTGGCAGCGCGTCTCGTCGCGCTCGGCGCGGAGTTTGTGGAGTCGCTCGATTTGTGAGAGGCGAACGGCGGTATTATCGACGTCGAGGATATCAATGGGGGCTTCCTGGGCGAGGCGGTATTTGTTGACGCCGACGATGGTTTCCTCGCCGGAGTCAATGCGGGCCTGACGGCGAGCGGAGGCTTCCTCGATGCGCATTTTTGGGATACCGGCTTCGACGGCCTTGGACATGCCGCCGAGTTGTTGGGCTTCCATGATGTGGTCCCAAGCCTTGTGGATCAGCGCGTCAGTTAGGGCTTCAAGATAATAGGAACCGCCCCAGGGGTCGATGACCCGGCAGATGGATGTTTCATCCTGCAGGAAGATTTGGGTGTTACGGGCGATGCGTGCGGAGAAATCGGTGGGCAGGGCGATGGCTTCGTCGAGTGCGTTGGTGTGAAGGGATTGGGTGTGGCCGAGAGTGGCGGCCATGGCCTCGATGCAGGTGCGCGAGATGTTGTTGAAGGGGTCCTGTTCGGTTAGGCTCCAACCGGACGTCTGTGAGTGGGTGCGCAGGGCGAGGGACTTGGGGTTTTTCGGGTTGAAGGTTTTGACGATTTTGGCCCACAGGACCCGGGCAGCGCGCATTTTCGCCACCTCCATGAAGTGGTTTTTCCCTTGGGCCCAGAAGAACGACAGGCGGGGGGCGAAGGCGTCGATGTCGATGCCTGCGGCGATGCCGGTGCGGAGGTATTCCCAGCCGTCGGCGAGGGTGTAGGCCATTTCAAGGTCGGCGGTGGCGCCGGCTTCCTGCATGTGATAGCCGGAGATGGAAATTGAGTTAAACTTGGGCATTTTCTGCGAGGTGAACTCGAAGATGTCGGCGATGATCTTCATCGACGGGCCGGGCGGATAGATATAGGTGTTGCGCACCATGTACTCCTTGAGAATGTCATTTTGGATGGTGCCGGCGAGTTGTTCGTAGGTGGCACCTTGTTCGAGGGCGGTGACGATGTAAAATGCAAGGATGGGCAACACCGCGCCGTTCATGGTCATTGAGACGGACACCTTGTCGAGCGGGATGCTATCGAAGAGCACCTTCATATCGAGGATCGAGTCGATGGCCACACCGGCCTTGCCGACGTCGCCGACGACGCGCGGATGGTCGGAATCATAGCCGCGGTGGGTGGCGAGGTCGAAGGCGACGGAGAGGCCTTTTTGGCCGGCGGCGAGGTTGCGGCGATAGAATGCGTTGCTTTCCTCGGCGGTTGAGAAGCCGGCGTACTGGCGGATCGTCCACGGTTGGAAGCAATACATGGTGGCGTACGGACCACGCAGGAACGGGGCGATGCCGGCCTGGTATTTGAGGTGTTCCATGCCAGCGGTGTCCTGCTCGGTGTAGAGTGGTTTGACCGGGATTTTTTCCATGGTATCCCAAACGATTTCATCGATAGGTTTGCCCAGTTCTGCCTCCAGGGACCGTGACCAATCGGCGTAGCTAAGGTCGGAGGATGGGGCGGAGTAGGAGATGGAGGAGAAATTCGGGCGGCTCATGGCGGGGAATGGGAAAATTAGAGAACTCCTGCCTTGGCGAGGAGTTGACGATTCAGCTCGTGATTGTTAGATCGGACATTGACGAAGTCGTCCACGCCGGCGGCACGCCAAGCGGCTTCATTGTCGCCGGGAGCGCCTGCGACCAGCAACGTGATATCTGCTCTGGCGGCTTTGACGGCGGTGGCGAGGGGCACCACAGCCTCCAGATAGGTGGCGTCGTCGGATGTGATGACGGCGATGCCCGACTTGCTGGCGGCGGCAGCTTGGGCGGCTTCGGCGATGGATGGAAAATCGCGGCTGCCGTCAACGGCGAAGCCGGCGGCCTCAAAGAATGATGCGGTCCAGTCGGCGCGCAAGCGGAAGCGGCCGGAGGGGCCGATGTTGAGTTGGAGGATGGCGGGAGGGGCACCGGTGGTTAGGGCGAAGCTGGTGGCGGCGTCGCGCAGCGCTTCGTATTCTTCGGCGGCGCGGCGCTGTGGGATTGGCGTGATAGTTAGGGGGGGGAGGGGACCCGTCGGGAAGCAAGCGGCGGCGATCGAGGTGGTGGTGGAGCCGTTGAGGGCGGCGGCGATGGCTTCGGTGAGAAGGGCAGGGCTGGCAGGGCTAGCGGCCAATTGGAAGCTGCAAGGGGTGGTGGGGGCGGTTGGCGGGTGAGGGGCGGAGATGGCTGAGGGCGTGAGTTTTTTGCCCTTGAGATCGGGATACATGTTGCAGCCGACGAGTTTGTCTTTGCGGCGGCGGATGTTTTGGAGCTTGGCGTTGCAGACAGCCGCCACGGCCGCTTGGATGCTGCCGTTTTCCAGGTTGCTGAGCATGCCGCCCTTGGCATCGACATCCTGGAAAATCGTCCAACTCTTTGCCGCAACCTGGTCGGTGAGCCATTCAATGTAGTTAGAGCCACCCGCCGGGTCGATCACCCGGTCGAGCCCGCATTCTTCGCGCAGAATGATGTGGACATTGCGGGCAATGCGCCGGGAAAACGTGTCGCCACCGCCAAGCGCTTCGTCATAGGGGCCGATGTGGAGGCTGTCCACGCCGGCGACCACAGCGGCAAATGCCTCGGCGGTGACGCGTAGCATGTTGGTGTGGGCGTCATAGGTGGTTTTGTTCCAACGCGAGGTGCTGGCGTGGATGTGGATGGCCGGATGGGCGACGCCATAGGCCTCGGCGACTTTACTAACGAGCCAGCGGGCGGCGCGGAGTTTGGCGATTTCCATGAAATAGTCTGAGCCTACGGACAGGCACAGACGGATGTGTTGGAAAGCGGTGGTGGGGGAGATGCCGCGATTTTTCAATTCATCGATATAACTGACGAGGGTGGCGATTGCGTAGCCGAGTTCCTGGGTGGCAGAGGCACCACCATTGTGATAGACGTCGCCTTGAACGACAATCGTCTGGATGTGTGGGGCCTCAGTGCTGGCAAATCCGGTGAGTGCGGCGAGGTGGTCGAGGCGCAGTCCGAGACCTGCCTCCAAGCTTCCGTGGCGGGCGAGATCGGCGAGGGGGTCATTTTCGATGCAGCCGTGCAGGGTTGCGAGGGGAATGCCCCGCTGTTGGGCTGCGGCGAAAACCAGAGCGGCGACGGGGATGGAATCGGAGCCGGTGCGCCAGAACGTGGAGATGGCCCCGAGGTCGATGTCGGCGAGGGCGGTGTTGAGGGATGAAAGGTGCTTGAGGATGAGGCCGGTGGACGAGGCATGAGTCGCCGGAAGTCCGCAGCGGGTCATGGGGATGTTCAGTTCGGACTGGCCGCCGCGGAGGCCCTCGAGGGCGATTTTGTTGAACTTGGCGGGGCAGCGGGTGATGAGTTCCTGAGAGATATCCCAACCGGATTTAAGGAATCCGGATGGCTGACTGGCGCGCACCTGAGAGCCGGAGCCAGGGAGGTGATGGCGCTGGGGGAGCCCGGCGATATCCTCGCTGCGATAGATCGGCTGAATCGTGATGTCCTCGTAGGTTTTACTAACGAGGAGTTTCTCGAATGAGGCACCTTTGAGAAGTTGTTCGGCGGCTTGATGCCACTGATCGTAGGTGTGTTCGGGAAATTCCGCGAGCAAGGGTTCGGCGTGCGCTGGGGATGTCATGAGATGTGGGGAATGGCTAGAAGTGGGTGTGGTGCATGTCACCGCTTTCTAGGAAGGCTTCGTGGAAGGCGAAGGCGGAGCGGAACGATTGCGGGGTGTGGCCGTTTTCCGTGAGTTTGAAGTAGGCCCAGAGCAGGTCCCGGTAAGAGGGATCGACGCAGTTGCCGATGATGGCGGATGCACGTTCGCGGGGGTCCTTGCCGCGCAGGTCAGCCACCCCATGCTCGGTGACGAGGACCTGCACTGAATGCTCGCTGTGGTCCATGTGTGAACACATCGGCACGATGGCCGAAATGCTGCCGCCCTTGGCAGTGGACGGGCAGGTGAAAATTGAGATATAGGCGTTGCGGGTGAAGTCACCGGAGCCACCGATGCCATTCATCATCTTCTGGCCTAACACATGGGTGCTGTTGATATTGCCGAAGATATCAGCCTCTAGGGCGGTGTTGATCGAGACGATGCCGATACGACGGACGACTTCCGGATTGTTAGTAATTTCCTGAGGCCGCAGCAGCATGCGGCCGCGGTAGCTTTCCAAGTTATCATAAACGCCTTGCAGCACGGCATTGCTGAGGGTGAGAGAGACGCCGCTGACGAAGCTGCAGCGGTCTTGTTTGATGAGGTCGATGACGGAATCTTGGATGACCTCAGTGTACATCTGGAAGCGTGGAATCTCTGGATGTTCGCCCATGGCACCGAGCACCGCATTGGCAACATTGCCCACGCCAGATTGAATGGGTAGAAACCCTTTGGGAATGTGGCCGTTGCGCAATTCCGCAGCTAGAAACGCCGCCACATGCCGACCGATTCGGGTCGTGACATCATTGACCGGTGTGAATTCCTTGACCTCGTCTTGGCGATTGGACTCAACGACGCCGACAATTTTTTTAGGATCCACCCAGACGCGTTGGGTGCCGATGCGGTCCTCTGCATTGCAGATCGGGATGGGGCGGCGGTGGGGCGGCGACTCGGGTTCGTAGATGTCGTGAAAGCCTAGCAAGTCTTTGGGATGGCGGCTGTTGACCTCGATGAGGATGCGCTTGGCTTGGGACAGGAACGTTGGGGCGGCGCCAACGCTGGTGGTCAGCAGGATTTTTCCATCGGCAGAGACGTCGGCGGCTTCGACGATGGCCCAGTCGAGTTCACCGAGAAACCCGTAGCGGACGTATTGAGGCAACAGCGACAGGTGCATGTCAAAGAAATGCGTCTTGCCGGCGTTGATGCTGGCGCGCAGGTCTTTGTCGGACTGATAGGGCGTGCGGAACTTGATGGCATCGGCCCGGGCGAGTTCGCCATCGAGGGATGGGCCGGTTGAGGCTCCGGTGATGACACCCACTTTGAAGGGGCGGCCGGCGTCATGTTCGACGCGGGCTTTGGCGGCGATGGCGGTGGGGATGACTTTTGCGGCACCGGCGGGAGTGAAGCCGCTGAAGCCAATGACTTCGTCGTGTTGGACGAGGGCCGCAGCTTCATCGGCGGTGAGCATCGGGTAGGTGAATTGCATGATGGGTGGCGGAGGTGTGTGTGAATCAGTGCGGTGCGCGTCGGTCGTTAGGTAGGCGCTTGGGCCGCGAGCATGGCATGGACCAAAGCATGCGGCAAGGCGGGGCGTCGCAAATGATGGAAATTTGCCGGGCACCGCAGCAGGCGGCCACTTGGGGATGAGCGCCGCCGCGAGGCGTCAGGCCAACGTGAAGAGTGCCTGGCCCTCGTCCACCGCGTCGCCCGGGCTGACGTGGATGGCGGTGACGGTGCCATCGGCGGGGGCATGGATGGCGGTGTACATTTTCATGGCTTCCAGCGTGATGAGCGAATCACCGGATTTAACGGCGGCACCGACTTGTGTATCGACTGCTTTGACAATGCCGGCGAGGGGGCTGAGGACGTCGCCCGGGGCAGTGACGGCCTTGGGAGCTGCGGTCGGACGGGCGACGGGAGTGGCGGCGGCGGACCCGACGGGCTGGGTCAACGGAGGGGTGGGCGGCGAGTCTGGGGAGTCTGGAGCGTCGTAGCGTTCGACGGTGACATCGTAGGACTTGCCTTCGACGGTGATGCGGAGATGTTTGATAGGCATGGGGAGGATGGGGCAGTTTGTTGGTGAATTTAGCGGATGCGGTGAGAAGAGAGAACGGCTTGGCGGCCGGCTTTCTCCCAAGAGGAATCCTGGGGTTTGATAGATATGATTTTATATTTTTCGTCGAGCATCGTTTGGACCGCTGCGGCAATCACGGCGATGATTGCATCCGGGATGGATGCATCAGGCGAGGCCACAGGCACGGGTGCCGGGGCGGCTTGCTGCGGCATGGCAGATGGGGTGGATGCTACGGGCCTGGCAGCGGGGGTAGTGCGCCTGAGCAGATATCTGAGGAGGCAGAAGCCGCTCCAGACGAGTGAGGCAATAATGACGAGTGAGCCGACGAAGTGGGCGAGGCTGTCGAAGATGCCGGCAAGGGTGAGGGCCAAGGCGGCGGCGAGCAAGGTGAGGGGCTGCATGGTGTTAGAGCGGGATGTTGCCGTGTTTTTTCTGGGGGCGGCTTTCGTGTTTGTTCATGATGCCGCGGAAGGCCAGCGCGAGGGTGGAGCGAGTGACCGCCGGATCGATGACATCGGTGATCATGCCATTGCTGGCTGCCTGATAGGGCGAGGAGAATTTTTCGCTATAGGCTTTACGCAATTCCTGCTCGAGGGCCTTGGGATCGGCGGCTTCTTCGAGTTCCTTTTTGTAAAGGACCTTCATGGCACCTTGGGCCCCCATGACGGCGATTTCCGCGGTGGGCCAAGCGAACACAAAGTCGGCACCCAAGTCCGTTGGGCACATGGCCAAATACGCTCCGCCGTAGGCTTTGCGGCAGATGAGGGTGATTTTTGGCACGGTGCCTGAGGCCCATGCAAAGAGCATTTTGGCACCGTGGCGGATGATGCCGCCGCGTTCCTGGGCTAGGCCGGGCATGAAGCCGGGCACATCGACCATTGAGAGGATCGGGATTGAGTAGATGTTGCAGACGCGGATGAAGCGTGCGGCTTTGTCGGAAGCGTCGATGTCAATGCAACCGGCTTTTACGGTGGGTTGGCTGGCGACGATGCCGATGACGAGACCTTCTAGGCGGGCGAAGCCGACGAGGATGTTAGGGGCGAAATCAGGCATGATTTCAAACCAACTGCCGGGGTCCATGACCCGGGCGATGACCTGTTGCATATCGAGCGGTGCCTTTTGATCGGCGGGGATGATTTCGTGCATCTGCAGGTCCTCAACAATTTCAATCTGCTCGTTCATCCGGTGCGGTGGATTGCTCAGATTGTTAGAAGGTAGATAGTCCAGCAGGCGTTTGCAGAGGGCGATGGCGTGGGTATCGTCTTCGGCGATGAGGTGGATATTGCCGCTGACCTGGGCATGGGCGTCGGCGCTGGCGAATTGGTCCAGAGAGGCGGTTTGGCCGGTGGCGGCGCGGATGACATCTGGGCCGCAGATGAACATATTGGCGTTGCGACGGGTCATGATGATAAAGTCGGTGAGAGCGGGGGAATAGGCCGCGCCGCCGGCGCAGGGACCGGCAATGATGGAGATTTGTGGGATCACGCCGGAGGCCAGCACGTTGCGGAAGAAGATTTGTCCGTAACCGGAGAGGGCCTCGATGCCTTCCTGGATGCGAGCGCCACCGGAGTCATTGATGCCGACGACGGGCATGCCGGCTTTGATGGCGAAGTCTAGCAGGTCGCAGATTTTTTTAGCGTGGATGGCACCCACGGCACCGCCGCCGACAGTGAAATCCTGGGCGAAGGCGGCGACTTGGCGGCCGTCCACCACACCGGTGGCACAGACGACGCCGTCGCCGGGCATTTTGCGTTTTTCGAGGCCGAAGTTGACGCATGAATGATGAGCGTGCATGCCGAATTCGATGAAAACGCCCTCATCGAAGAAGGCCGCGAGGCGTTCGCGGGCGGTGAGCATGCCTTTTTCGTGGCGTTTATTGATGCGGTCCTTGCCGCCTCCGTCGAGGGCTTCCAGGCGGCGGAGACTGAGGCTCTCCATGAGTGCGGGGTCGATGGCCATAAGTGTAGTTCGGTTAGAATTTTGGGGGGATGATGTCAGTGTTTGGCTTGGCAGAACTCGGTGAGCACTCCGAAGCTGGATTTTGGATGGAGAAAGGCGACCAACTTGCCGCCGGCACCATCGAAAGGCACCTCGTGGATGAGCCGAGCGCCGCGTTCTTTGGCCTGGCTGAGCTGACCGTGAATATCGTCGCTGGCAAAGGCAATGTGGTGGATTCCGGGGCCGTTTTTCTCGAGAAACTTGGCGATTGGGCTGTCGGGAGACGTGGGTTCGAGCAATTCGATATGGACTTCGCCGGCAGCGAAAAAGGCGGTCTTGACCATTTGTGATTCGACTTCCTCACGGCCCTCGCAGGTGAGGCCCAACACGGATTCGTAGTAAGGGAGGGCTTCATCAATGGATCTGACTGCGATGCCGAGGTGGTCGATTTTTGTGATCATGGTGGCGGTGGGGGTGCGTGACGAAATGAATGATAGGGGAAAGTCGTCGGCTTGGCACTGCGGGGAGTTGCTAAGATTGCGCATATCCTACCTTTAGGGTTCATTCCTGCAAAAAGCGGATGATGTGAATCGAGGGGCCTTGTCAATGGTGATTTTTGTTTTTTCAGGGTTTTGACAGGGTGAGGGCAATCGGCTATGCTGGTGCCCGTTCCGTGACAGCGGACGCAACCCCAGCAATTACGATTAGACCATGACCGACGCAATCAAAGAACAGCAGCCGTTTCAAGCCGAGATCCGCCAACTATTGGACTTGGTGGTTCACTCGTTGTACACTGACAAGGAGATTTTCCTGCGAGAATTAATTTCCAATGCCTCCGATTCGATGGAGCGGCTTCGCCACGTGGAGGCAACCGAAAAGCATGTGCATGAGCCCGGGTTGGCGATGGAGATTCACCTAACAACTGATGAGACAGCCCGCACGCTGACCATTGCCGATCACGGCATCGGCATGACCCGCGAGGAACTCACGAAGAGCCTCGGCACCATCGCCCACTCGGGAACCAAGGCGTTTTTGGACGCCGTGAAGGCCAGCGGCGGGGCACCGAACAAGCTCATCGGCCAATTTGGGGTCGGGTTTTACTCGGCATTCATGGTGGCTGACAAGGTGGAGGTATTTACGCGCAGTTGGCGGGCGGATGGCGACGAGTTGGTGTGGACCAGCGACGGGGCCAGCGGCTACACGATTGAGGAAGCTCCCGGGCAGACGCGCGGCGTCAAGGTGGTGCTGCACTTGAAGGAGGAGCAAGCCGAGTATGCCGGCGAGGCGCGGGTCAAGGGGCTCATCGAGACATACAGTAATTTTGTGGGTTTCCCAATTTTCCTTAATGGCAAGCGGATCAATGAGGTGGAGGCGCTGTGGTTGAAGAACAAGTCGGAGATATCCGAGGAGCAGTACAAGGCGTTCTATCAATTTGCCGGGAAGGCATTTGACGAACCGGCCTATCGGCTGCATTTCAGTGCCGACGCGCCGCTCTCGATTAACGCGCTGTTGTTTGCGCCGAGCGAGAATCCGGAGCGCATGGGCTTTGGCAAGGTGGACGGCGGGGTGGCGCTGTATTGCCGGAAGGTGCTCATCGACGAGGATCCCAAGGGCTTGCTGCCGGAGTGGCTGCGATTCGTGAAGGGGGTGGTGGATAGCGCCGACCTGCCCTTGAACATTTCGCGCGAAACCATGCAGGACAGTGCTCTGGTCCGCAAACTCAATAGCGTGCTGAGCAAACGGGTGATCAAAATGTTTGAAAAGGAGGCCGAGGCTGATCCCGAGAAATACCGGGGATTCTATCGCAAGTTCGACCGGTTTTTCAAGGAAGGCGTCGCCACCGATTACGCCAATCGCGACGCCCTGGCCAAGCTCCTGCGCTTCGAGTCATCCATGGCCGCCGCCGGTGAGCTGTGTGGCTTTGCCGATTACCTGACGCGGGCCAAGGACGGCCAGAGCGAGATTTACTATTTGGTTGGCGCGAATCGGGATAGCCTCGAGAACAGTCCCTATCTGGAGGCGTTCAAGGCGCGCGGCATCGAGGTGATCTTTTTCACCGAAATGGTGGACGAGTATGTGGTGGATGCGCTGCGCGAATTTGATGGCAAGAAACTGGTGTCGATCCGCCATGCTGGGGTGGACATGGAAGCCCAAGAAGCCACGGGCGACTCGCTTGATGCGGCTGAAACCGCCGCCCTCTGTGAGTTTCTCAAGGCGCAACTCGGCGATCGGGTTACCTCCGTGGCCAGTGGCAAACGCTTGGTCGATAGCCCGGTTATCGCGCTGGTGCCCGCCGACGGACTCAGCCCGCAAATGCGCCAGATGATGCGGGCGATGGATGAACACTACAAGGACGAGGTGAAAGTCGAGCTGGAGGTCAATCCGCGCCACCCGCTGCTGCGCAAATTGGCCATCGCCAAAGACAGCAATCCGGAATTGGCAGGCCTCGTCGCCCACCAGTTGTTCGACAACGCACTGATCGCCGCGGGCCTCTTGGAAGACGCCCGTGACACGGTCAGCCGGATGAACACGCTGATGGAAAAGGCTCTGGGCTAGGCATGCTGCCCCGTCCTCGTAGATGCAATGGGTTGTGGCGGCCGATGAAATATCAATGGGACGGACTCGCTCCTGCCGCATCTTGCGGAAGGCTCTTGGGTTTTTGTGGTGTCACGCCGCCTGTAGCGGCGGTCTGTGACCGACGGTGGCAGGAGGAGCTTCGCGCTCGCGGCGCTCACAGCACGCCTAGACTCTGGCAGGCTTGAGGATTATTTGGCAGAGGGTTTGGATTCCTCGAGGAGGGCGGCGACGGTGATATCGACGAAGGAGCCTGGTGGGCCGGCATAGTGGATTTTGCGTTGACCATCCAAGACGTAGGCCAGAGGCCAGATGCCGATGCGATACTCACGCGCCAAGTGGTTTTTGGGGTCGGAGAAGTTGGGGAAGGTGATGAGGTCGGGCTTTTTTTGCATTTCGCGCAGACTGGCTGTCGAGTCGTTGTTGATACCGAAGATGGCGAAGGGTTTTCCGGCAAACTTTTTGTTCATGGCGGTGGCCATCTCGAGCACGTGAGCCGCTTCTGGGACGTCGCTGTTCCAGAACAAGAGGACGATAACCTTGCCGGCGCTATTGGACAATTTCATAGGCAGTGCACCTGAATCCGTGCCAATGAGATCAGGAGCTATCCGCCCTTTAGTTAGGAAACGGATAATATAGAGTTCGTCTTCGGCAAGCTTTGCGACGGAGGTGCCGTTGATCTCCACTTCAGCGCTATCGATGATGGCCGAGCGCAGCAGAGTGAGGCGTTTGGACATCAAGCTTGGATCATCGCCGAGGAATTTGAGACGCATGGCAATGGCCAGAGCCGCCACCCCCCGGATTTTTTTATCAGTGTGGAGGGTTTGGATTTTTTCGAGCAGGGCGAGTGAGCGAGGGTCGTCGCTGGCAGCCAAGGCGAGACAGAGAGTTGGGAGCTTGGACGGCTCGGCGGCCGTGGCGGACGGACTTTTCAAGTGGTAAGTTTCGACGGCCGCGTAGATGGCCTTGATTTCCTCGGCGAAGGTCTTGCTGCTATTGCCGTTGGGCTGGGTGTTGCGCAGGCCAGAGGCGATGCTCAGGAACCAAGAAGCCGGTTCGAGGGTCCATGGTTCGCGCAACTCCAGGCCGATAACAGCCCACATCTGTTTGGCAGCCACGGCGGGATCCGGGCGGGTGCTCCAAACCTTGGCGCGGGCTTCGGGGGTAGTCGCCGCAGCCACATTCCGTGACCAATTGTCCAACGAAAGTTGATAGCTTTTTTGCACGCGTGTGGCATCGGCTGGGGTGGCGCGGAGAGCGGATGGAATCAGCATCAACAGCAAAGCGGCGAGGTGAAACGTGCGATTCATGGCGGGAAAGATAGGTGGGAGGAGGGGAGGAAGAGAAGTTGAAATATCGTGAAGCGGCCGTCTCAGGCACCCGGTTGGCAAAAGGTGGTGGCGTATTGACGAGCCCAGTGATCGGCGGCGAGCACCGTGGCCAGGGATGAGGATGGCTCAACCTGATGGGAGTCCATCGCTGCGGCCACGCAGGCCCAGATGCCGGGAAATGACAGTTGCCCGCTGCGGAAGGCAGCAACAGCCACCTCGTTGGCAGCGTTGAACACTGCCGGCAGCGTGCCGCCGCAAAGGCCGGCCCGGCGCGCCAGGCCCAGTGCCGGAAAGACGTCGTCGCGCGGCGCTTCGAATTCCAGCTTGGCCAAAGTTGCAAAATCCGGGGCCTGCAGGCCGCCGGCGACCCGCTCCGGCCAAGTCAGTGCGTATTGGATTGGGAAACACATGTCGGTGCGGCTCAGCTGGGCGAGCAGCGAGCCATCGCGGAATTCGACCATCGAGTGAATGATGCTTTGCGGGTGGACCAGCACGTCGATGCGCTCCATGCCGATGCCAAAGAGCCAGCGTGCCTCGATCATTTCCAAGCCTTTGTTGAAGAGGGTGGCGGAATCAATGGTGATTTTAGGTCCCATTTCCCAGGTCGGATGACGCAGGGCCTGCTCTGGGGTTACCCGTGCCAAGTCGGCTTTGGGCATGGTTCTGAAGGGGCCGCCGGATGCAGTTAGAATCAGCCGTGCCACGGCCTCCGCCCCGCCTCGCTGTCCGTCGAGGCATTGGAAGATTGCGTTGTGTTCGCTATCCACGGGCAGCAATTTCACGCCGTGGCGTGCGGCGGCGGCGGTGATGAGTTCGCCGGCCATGACCAGGATTTCTTTGGAAGCGATGGCCAGATCCTTGCCCGCCTCGATTGCTGCGAGCGCCGGCTGCAAGCCAGCCGTGCCGACAATGGCCACCAGCACCATGTCTGCTTCTGCGAGTGTTGCCAGATGAACCAAGCCCTCTGCGCCAACATGAATCCGCACGCCTGATGGCAACAAGGCTCGCAGCGCAGCCTCCTTGCTGGCATCGTAGAGTGCCACCTGTCGCACCCCAGTGTCGCGCACTTGCTTGGCGAGTTGAACGATGTTGCTTGCGGCGGCGAGGCCGACGAGTTCGATGTGCTTTGTCAGCTGGTCCGCTACCTTCAGAGTCGAGCCGCCAATGGAGCCGGTGGACCCGAGGAGTACGACGCGGCGTTTGCGAGGTGAACTCATGAGGCAGGAAGCAACACCCATTGCAGGTAGAAGTAGAGTGCCGGGGCGGTGAAGCAAATGCTGTCAATCAAATCCATCCCGCCGCCTATGCCCGGGAGGATGGACCCGGAGTCCTTGGCCTGAAGGGCGCGTTTGACCACGCTCTCGGCCAAATCTCCGATGACCGCCAATGCTGCCAATATGAGTCCGAGAAAAACCACATGTCCCCAACCGCCAAGCACTGCCAACTCCCGTGGAAAGGCTGCAAACAGGCCGCAACCGGCCAGCTGGGAAAATACCAAGGCACCGCCGAGTCCTTCCCAAGTCTTGCCTGGACTCACATTTGGGATGAGTTTGTGCCGCCCGATGAGCGAACCGACGATGTAAGCCCCCATGTCCGTGAACTTGGTCACCGCCAATAGCCACACCAGCAACACCGCCGCAGGCAAGGCCACTTTTCCACCAGCCGCGTGCCAATCGGGAACCAGAAATAAAAGTTTAGCCGCAAAATTGAACAGAAACGCGATATAAATGAATCCGCAAAGGGTGGCCGCCACAGCCACCAAACTTTCCAACACGCGGATCGGGCCGCGCAATTCAAGGATAAACGCCCCAAACAATGCCACACAGACGGCGAATCCATCCCAGCCACCCAAGAGGCCGCTCTTTTGTTGCAACAAACCGGTGTAAAGCCCGCCGCAGTAAACCAGCGCCAACCCCAATCCGAAACGCGGAAAACACCTCATCCCGGCCACCCGTAACATCTTGAAATACTCGCGTGTAGCCATCAGGGTCAGTAGCCCTAACATGCCTAGATACGTCCAGCTTTGCATGCTTGCAAACGTCACTCCCACCATGCCCCATAACGCGACGGTGCTGACTGAGCGCCGGACAAACACGCGGGCTTTCGACGGAGCGGGATTTGGGGAGGCATCGGTCATGGCACAGCCCCATCCAATCTGCTGAATCGCCCCGTGGCAACTCATTCCGCGATTTACCGCGCAACCATTCGGCCTCCTAGGGGTTTGCTGCCCTCAAGAGGATCCCAACCGGGAACCTATCAATTAGTAAAATCGAAACAATTGAACAACATGAAAGCTACCACCCTCATTGCCCTCGCCACCCTGCTTGGCTCCAGCGCCTTTGTCGCAGCCCAAGACGCCCCGGCCGCTCCGACCCGTCCAGCCCGCACCCCGCGTGCGCCCACCGCCGAACAAATCAAGGAATTTGACAAGAATGGCGACGGCAAGCTTGACGAAACCGAGATGAAAGCCATGCAGGATGCCCGCAAGGCCAAGTATGAAGCCATGCAAAAGGCAAATCTCGAAAAATACGACGCCAACAAGAATGGCAAGCTCGACCCGGAAGAAATTGCCAAGATGCGTGCTGACCGCGAAGCCGAAATGATCAAGAAGTACGACAAAGACGGCGACGGCAAACTTTCCGACGAAGAGAAGAAGGCCATTCCTGCCAGCGAACGCTTCATGGGCGGCGCAGGCGGCCCGGGCGGGCGCACCGGCGGTCGCCGTGGTGGTGCCCAGGCCACACCTCCTCCTGCTGCCGATCCGGCCAAATAAGACTTAACCCACATTAAGTTTCTCCAACCGCAGATGGCATCCGCCGTCTGCGGCTTTTTTCATCAATCGCGGCCGGCGATCGTTTGCTGCCACAAGGGAGAAGGCGGCAAATCATTGGGGCGGTAAATGATGATGCCGGCGTGGGTCGGCAAACCATTCACATAGTCCGCAATCGGACGATCAATGATGACCATGCGCCCTTTGTCTCGATCCGAGGTGGCGTGGCTGAAAACCGCCCGGCCGTTGATCCGCATGATCATGCCAACATGCGAGGTATAGGCATCGCGGTCGGTGGTGGTGATCGCGCAAATGTCACCATCCTGCAGATACGCCTCCGCCGCCAGCACCTTCGCTTTTGGTACGTGCATCACCGGCAATTGCGACACCCGTGCCTCGATCTTCCCGATCGGCTCGATGAGTGCGGGATTGGCACGCAGGTAGCGATAGCTCTTCCAGGCCACCGTCATCTCGTGGATGTCACGGCGCAGGCGCTGAGCGCCGGGCAAGCGACCGGTGATGTTGGAAGCAAAACCGCGTTGCTGGTTATTTGAAAATACCTCCTCAAGCTGGTGCATCCGGCTCAGGTAGCTGCCGGTGCAGATGCCATCGCGGTAGCGCTCGAGTTCCACCATGTGCAGCATGTCTTGTGGTTGGTAGGGACCGGGTTTGTAACGGAGCATGCGGGCGATCGCCAAGGCGTTCTCGTAATACGTCCAGCAATCCATCGCAGTGAGATTTACCACTGGTGATTCGATGCGGTCATCCACTTCAAGTGTGTAGTTCACATAGCGTGTGCCGACGAGTTCCCGGGCCACCCGCGTGATGCGCTGGGCCAGGGGTAGAGCCCGCCAGTTTTCCCGTTCAGCCTTGGCCACGATTGCATGAAATTTGGCCTCGCCCTTGAATACTGTGGCCATTGGGAGGCGCAGCGGGCTCGGTGGCGTAACGGTGCGCCCCCCGCTGGTGGCCACCTGGAATTTTCGAGTGCCGCCCATTGGCAGGCTTGCCAGTTCTTCGTTGGCACAACTGATGAGACTCAGCCAGCCAAGTACCATGATCCCAATTTTGCCGCGCATGGCCGCGAGCTTAGGCGCAAATCCACACATTTGCAATCCCGTGATTGCCCGGTTTGAAGTGGGCCGGGCAGGGGCTCAATACCCCTCTGGATGTCTCATCACATAACCATCGGCTTGGCGTGGCTCCGGCTTCCAGCGCGGCCCGCTGCGGGCACCACTGCCGCCTGTGTCCAGCCTCAAACCAGCAACCGTCATGAAAACATGACCACGACTGGTGTAGATGGTGATCCATTTGCCCGGGCCGGGGGCTCCGTAGTTGAAGTAGTCTCGCGATGATAGGCATCCGTCAATGAGGCCGGCTGCCCGAAGCACAAATGAGACGCTCCCAGAGCAGTCGTACCCGTAGTCCACCAACTGGGCGTGGCCGCCACCCCACTTGTAGGGAACCCGCTGCAGCCGATTGGCCGCTGCAAATGCCTGCCTCACCGCCGCAGGCGCGTGGCTCGGCGGAAACGCCCGGCCGTGGGTCAAATCCGGGCTGTAGCCAGGGTCATAGCGATACGACACGGGTTGCCGGGTTGTCACCTGACTGGAACAAGACACCATGCCCAATATCAGGGGCAGAGTGGCCAGAAAAAGGGAGGAGATGGGCTTCACGCCCGCGACGATTGCGGAATCAGTCAACAAAATCAAACTAATTTTACGGGCGGTCATTGAGCCAGGCAATGGCTTGATTGAGGGCTCGGGCGCGGTGGCTGAGTTGATTCTTCAGATTTTGGCCCAATGCTGCGAATGTCTGCTGGTAACCCTCCGGGATAAACAGTGGATCGTAGCCAAACCCACCTTCACCCTCCGCAGCTTCCGCGAGCCGGCCCTCCACAGTCCCGCAAAAGTCAGCTTGCGCTTTGCCCGCCGTCGCCAGTACCATCGTGCAACGAAAGCGGGCGGTCCGCACGCCTTGACCGAGCATGGCACTGAGGAGGTGTGCGTTGTTCTTTGCGTGATGCCCCTCCTCGCCGCCAAAACTCGACGACCACACGCCTGGCGCACCTCCCAAAGCGTCCACTTCCAGCCCGGAATCATCCGCCAATACCCAGCCCGCAACCAAGCGGCTGATGCCCTCCGCCTTTAGCACGGCATTTTCCAGAAACGTTTGACCGGTCTCCTCAATGGCCGGAAGACCCACAAAATCATTCGCGTCCATCACCTCCCAGCGGTCCCCGAGCATCGCCCGAATTTCCATCGACTTGTGCGAATTACGGGTAGCTACAATCAAGCGTGACAGGGCTGGCATAGCCCAAATGCCTAGAGGGTTCTAACGCCTTTGGCAAGAAATTTGAAAAAAATTACCCGCTGGGGTCGCTCCAGTGACGATGAAAGCTGTCACCTATCTTGCCGCCTTTGCCTTTTCTGCCAGTGCGCTGGTGAGTCATGTCTTCGCAGAGCCCCTCAAGGGTTGGAGTGACGATCTCGAAAAAGCCCTTGAACAGGCGAAAACCGAGCATAAAGCGGTGCTGGTCGAATTCACGGGATCGGATTGGTGTCCGCCCTGCAAAATGATGCGGGCCGGGGTGTTTTCGAAATCTGAATTCGTGGATGCCGCCTCCAAACACTACATTTTAGTGGAGATCGATATGCCGAAGGGCGACCAAGCGGTCGCGAAGAAAAATGAACCGACTGTCGGGAAGTACAAGATTGACGGGTTTCCGACGGTGATTCTTCTGGATGAGTCGGGCAAGGAGTTCAGTCGTTTTTACGCCAGCAAATTCCCCAAAACCGAGGATTTTCTCAAGCACCTCGACGCCGAGTTGGATAAGAAAGACTTGGATTGAGCGGGGACGTTGAGGGTACTTCTCACCCGGATCGGCGGCAAACTGAAATAGTTGCGGATTTTTGCCGTAGAGGGATTTTCCTCCGCCATGAATCCGCCCCCCGCCACGCCGACGCTGCGCCTCTCGCTGATGATGTTTCTCCAATTTTTCGTCTGGGGGGCTTGGTTTGTGAGCTTGGGAGCCTGTCTGGATAGCAACCATCTGGCACCCATCATCGGTGCGGCGTATGGCAGCGCGCCGATTGCCGCCATTCTCGCCCCCTTGTTTCTCGGCTTGGTGGCGGATCGGTTTTTTCCCTCCGAAAAGGTGATGGGCGTGTTGTTGTTGCTGGGTGGGGTGTTCATGCTGGCGGTGCCAGGATTTGCGGCCAAAGGGGATGCCGTCATGGTCAAGACGCTCTTTCTCGCCCACATGCTCTGCTTCATGCCCACCCTCGGCCTCGGCAATTCCATCGCCTTCGCCAACATCAGCGATCAAAGTAAATTCCCAGCCCTGCGCGTTTGGGGCACCATCGGTTGGATCGTCGCCGGCCTCGTCGTCGGCTTTCTCGGCTGGTCCACAAGCTTGCACATGTTCTCTTTGGCCGGTGTCGCCTCCTTGGTGCTCGGTATTTTTGCATTTGGGTTGCCGCATACACCGCCACCTGCCAAAGGACAGCCCCTTAAATGGAGTTCGCTGTTGATGGTGGACGCCTTCAAGATGCTCGCTAAGCCGTCATTTCTGGTGTTCATCCTCTGCTCGATTCTCATCTGTATTCCGCTGGCCTTCTACTTCAGCACCACCTCGATCTTCCTCTCTGACATGGGGTTCCGGCAGCCCGCCTCGTCCATGTCGATTGGTCAGATGTCGGAAATTATCTTCATGCTCCTCATCCCGGCATTCTTCCGCCGCCTAGGCGTGAAACGGATGATTCTCATCGGCATGGGGGCCTGGGTCCTTCGTTACGCGCTGTTTGCCTTTGCCGCCCCAGCTCAATCGGTGTTGATGCTCTTTGCTGCGATCGCGCTCCACGGCGTCTGCTACGACTTCTTCTTCGTCACGGGCTTCATCTACGCCGACCGTGCGGCACCGCTCACGGTCCGCAGCCAGGTGCAATCGATGTTGGTGTTTTTTACCCAAGGAGTGGGCATGTACTACGGCTACCAACTCGCGGATGTGGCGATGCGGGCCCGCGTCACCGGGCATGCCGAGCTGGCTGGCGCGATTCAGGGGGCACAGGCCCCAGAGAGCCTCAGTTTTGCCGCACAGCTCGGGCAAATGTTCTCGGTTGGCCTGCCTAAGGTCGATGCCGCCTTGCTGGCGGCCGCCTCCGCCCAATGGAAGACGTTTTGGCTGATCCCTTCGGGTATGGCGGCCATTGTCGCCTGTGTCTTCTTTTTCGCCTTTTGGGACCGCGGTGCCGACCCTCGTGCGTGAACCGTTCCTGCGCCACCTAGGCGCAGCCAAGGCAAGGAGTTCGGCGGGAAGGGGCTTTGCGCCATAAGCGCTAACCTAACCAAGTAAGACTCGAAAATCATCGCTCAGCAATGATCAATCCGAAGGCAATGGAAAATTTCCGCAGTCACCACGTTTGCTCATTTCTTAATACGCTGGGTTAAGTTAGCGCTTATTGGGCTTTGCCCCACAACATGACCGTTCGATCCACCAGTGGTGTCCGGCTCGGCAAAATAAGCTCGGCTACTCACCGTCGATGACTGTTCAGACCTGTGCCTCTATCGGTCTGCGCGAGACGCAGCAGCCAAGTGGTGCGGACAAAAAAAGGCCGCCGAATGAACGGCGGCCTTTTGATGGAATGGATCGCTTGCAGCAGAAGACTTATTCGCCTTCAGGGCCGCCTGGGCCGCCTGGGCCGCCGGGCATTTGGAAGGGCATTTGCTGTTGCGGCGGGGCGTCTTGGATTTTGACGAGTTCGAGTTCAAAGATCAGCACGCTGTTCGGGGCGAGATCGGCGCTCTTGCGTTCCTCACCGTAGGCGAGGGCGCTGGGGATGAAAAGTTTCCATTTGGCTCCGACCGGCATCGTGGTGAGGGCTTCCTTGAAACCAGGGACTACCTGAAGGGTCATTGGGACGGGCTTGCCGACAGGCGAGGCGTCGAATTCCTTGCCGTCAATGAGCGTGCCCTTGTAGTTGACGAGAAATTCCTTGTTGTCAGCGGCACCTTCCTTCGGAGCGACGTATTTTTCGTCACCGCCCTTGGCCAGGACTTCATACTGGAGGCCACTGGGGGTGGTCACCACGCCGGCGCGCTTGGCATTTTCCTCAAGGAATTTCTTGCCTTTTTCGAGGTTGGCGGCAGCGGAGTCCTTTTCGCGGATTTGGAGCAAATCGCCGAGAGCTTGCATGGCGGCTTGCAGTTTTTCTTCGTCGAGACCTGGCTTCTCACCTTTGAAGGCGGCCAAGAACCCTTTGAGGAAACTTTCCGTGTCCAAATCCCCAACCGACACGCCAAAACGGCCAAATTGCTGGGCAAAACTGCCGCCTGTGCGGAAGCCCAAGGCGTAGGAGGAATCAGTCTTGATCACGGCCGGATCCAAAACCGGTTTGGCCGGTGTTTCGGGCACGGCCGGAACTTCCGCCGCCGCTGTAGCAGGAGTGGCGGGTGCTGCCGGAGCGGCCGGGGACTGGACGGTGGTGACGGCGATAAGCCCGAGGGCCAATGCATTGGGGATGAATTTTCGGATCATGATTTGTTGTGTGGAGCCGCAAGCTAGGGACCAAGTGGTCAATTGTCGAGAATAGATTTTGGTCAAATCCGAAACCAGCAGGGCGGCTATTCGATCAACTCTTTTTGAAGCGACCCTGATTCGTGCTGAATTCCGTGCCCAAGGCTGCACCTCGCTAGACGGAAGACACGTGGGGTTGCAGCCATAGTTCGCGGCGGAACCAGCATTCTTGGCGCTTGGCATATTGGCGGGTGGCGGCATTGATGAGCTCCTCGCAGGCGGCACGATTGTAGTTCCCGGCCAACAAGCCACGAATCTCCCTCACGCCTATGGCTTTCTGACAGTTTTCAGAGGCATGAGTGAGGGCTCTGACTTCCTGAATGGCACCACTCTCGAGCATCGCATGGGTCCGGTGAGCGATGCGGGCGTGGAGGTCCGGGCGGCTGCGGTGGATGATCATGCCGCGCAGGTGTGCGGCGAGATCGGCGGTCTGGGCTTGCCAGCGGTCTCGCAAGTCGGAGGCCTTGGCCCCACTGAGCAGACAAATCTCCAAGGCTCGTGAAACAAAACGGCGGTTCTTCAGCGCAGTGCGGGAGGCCTCAAGTGGGTCCAGTGTGCGAAGACGAGCTACCAATTCTTCCAGTGGGGTGGCCTCGAGTTCCGCTCGAAGTGTGGCATCGGCGGTGGGCAACGGGGCTGGCCCGTGGGTCAGAAATTTCAGATAGAGAC
Source organism: Akkermansiaceae bacterium (assembly GCA_903827375.1). Lineage (GTDB taxonomy): Bacteria > Verrucomicrobiota > Verrucomicrobiia > Verrucomicrobiales > Akkermansiaceae > Luteolibacter. The sequence goes on along the minus strand of CAIKHZ010000263.1, from coordinate 3,651 downwards.
CTGACCCTCCAGTGATCACGGGAGTTTTGCCGCGGGCCTGGATGTCGGCAATAACGGGCCGTGCCAAGCGCAGGTAACTGCCGGCATCGGCCGCGTCGCTTGGCTCTAACACGCCATACAGGTGGTGGGGTACCTGTGCGAGTTGCTCAGGCGATGGGGCGGCGCTGAGAATCTCCAGACCGTGGTACAGTTGGAAGGCGTCGGCGTTGACAATCTCGCCGTCCAGCTTGCCAGCCATCTCCAAGGCCAGGGCGGATTTTCCAGAGGCCGTGGGGCCGCAGATGTAGAGGGGGGGGGACAAGTTGTGGGTGATCAGTGATGGGTGTGGAAAAAGACAGAAGCCCGGAACCCAGGGCGTGTATGGAGCAGGCAGTAACTTAAACTTTAGCGAGGTGAGGCCTCAAACATGGCGAGAGGTGAAGAGGACTTCGGCGTGAGCTCAGTCGAACGACTTCGGCGTGAGCTCAATCCAACGATTGATGATTGTCGATTGATGAAGGTTGATTTCTGATGTGAGCTTGGACACTGGACTTCGCACGAACCAATGATCTCAAAGATCCTGGACACCCATGCGATTTCAGCATGGTGGAACGGCGAGGAGGCATTGCGACTGGTGCTGGAGTCGGCATCCGCACTGGAACTACCGGTAGTTTTTTTGTCGTTGTTCTCAACTTTGGTCCCGGTACAAGTGGGGTCCAGCCGGATTTGGATGGCACCACCGGGAGAGAGGTTGTCTGTCACGGTTAGCCCCTTGACACTTTTAGCTGAGACGCCGGCGCCGTCGAAACCGTTGTCCGTGATGCGGATGTTCTCATGCACGGGTTCCTCGGGCTTCGTCGAGTGGGTTTGCGGATTGATATCGATGCCGCACCCGAGGAAGGTGTTGCTGCGTATTTGCATATCTCGCACCGGACCGGACTCGAACCACCCCTCGGCGTCGTCCTCTATCAGAATGGCCGACATGAAACAGCGGTGGAATGTGTTGCCTTCAATGTTGACCTTGCCGCGCGTGGTCAGCAGAAAACCTCGCACAGGATCCATGCTGACGTGATTCATTCGGGCGGTAAGATTCGGATACCAGGTGATGTTGTCGAGGACGTCGTTCTGTTCGAAAGTTGGGACGGGGCCGTCGAGGGTCAGCAGCCAATCCTTGTCCGACTGCTTTTCGACGGCAGTCACTTTGCGGCGCGGGTTGTTCGCGTATTCCCGCAAGTTGGAGTGGGAGATGACCGCGACCACATCGCCCGGCGCGAAAGCGGCGAATCCGTACGTCTGCGGCTGCATGAACCGCATCAGCAGTTGATTGCCGCCGCGTTTCTCGATGATCCGCAGGTGCGTGCCGTGGCAGTTGATGGCGTCATCCTGCATGCCGGAAAGCCGGCAGGAATCGACTAGGATATCGCCCTTGCAGTTGGAAAACTGGAAGACGTCCCCCCACGCGGCGCAGGTCCGGAGGGAATCCTTGGGCGGAGCGACGTTCACCCGCTGATAGGTGATGTTCTCGGTAAACTGGCTAACGAAACCCATCCCGGTCAGCGCATAGATATCACAATCGCGGAAAACGATGTCCTTGCTGCGGGCGTTGTGGACGCCGACCGAATCACGGGTCGTATTGCGAAAATGATATTGGTGGCCTTGACTCAATCCGCTGCCGCCGGTCGCGTAATCGAGTTTCACTTTGCGTCCATCGAGAGCGCTTGCCGTCGCCTCTGCTTGTCCTTGATCGATCCAGCCTCGCGGTGCCCCGGAACGCCAGCAGCGGCCTTCTGCGGGAATGCCGTCCTGGCAGAAATTGCCCGGGTTCCAGTCGCCCTTCCATACGAACTTCCCGTTTTCAAGAGCATAGTCGGAACCCTCGGCTATTTCTATCACCGCATGGGACGGTCCCACTTCAAGCACGCGGAATTCCGACACCGTCGGGCGTTTGAGGTCAAACACCAGACCCGTATAGGTGATGTCCTCCGAGTGATCATTGAATATCTGGACCATGCGGCCGTCATAGAGGAGGGTGGTCTTGTTCGGTCCCTCGACGCCACCGCCCACCAGCTGCAGATGTTTGACGTTGCGTACCAGAACACCTATCGGCTTGGGTGCCGGAGAATCACACGAATTGGAGATGAACATCGGCAGGCGAACCGCGTTTTTCACGCCGATGACATGCACGCCGGGCAGAAACCGGATCAGGATCGGCTTTTGAAGCGTGCCTTCACCCATGGGAATGAGGCTTTCTTCCTGCCGGCCAGGAGCGATCAAAACCGTGTCGCCAGGCACCAGCTTGACGGTATTCAGTTTCGAATACGTTCGCCACGCCTTTCCCGCAGGGTTGGCGTCATCCCCCTTGACCGGGTCAACGGCGTACGTGAAGCCAGCGGGTTCTGCCGCCAGAGCGGCACAAGCGAAAAGAGATATTAAAATGATAAAATAGTGATTCATGGAGTCTTCCTTTTGCTGGGTGTTCGGAGCGATTGTCTCTTCCTGTCATTTGGTGCGTCTCAGTCAACCTCTTGTACGGCGGAGCGACCAGCCAAAATTTCAACCGCAAATCCGGCCAGCGACTTGGCAGCCGAATCAGCTTCAAAGACATAGCGCGGCAGGTTTGTCGGCCCCGGCATAACTGTCAGTGTCCAGGCTATTGCAGAGGAGGATTTAGCAAACTCATCTCCAAGCCAATCTGAAATAGAATCCCCGAAATGCCAAAGATGCTGTCTGTAGGTCAAACTTCTCGTCTTCGGCGTTCCGCGAGCGGGTCGACCGAGCTCGCCGAAGTCTCAGCCGAGCCGTCTTTAAGTCTTGCGTTTTGGGTCTTGGGTCTTGGGTCTTGGGTCTTGGGTCTTGGGTCTTGGGTCTGAGGCAAGTGCCTCGTTCCGAGGTCAATTCGTTCGGCTTCAGCACCTGCGCCTGGCCTTGCAAAAAATAGACTCAACCTTTCCCTTGAATTGTCTCCGATGCGCACCTAATGTGTTCGCATGAACTCTCCTTCAGACACTCCGTCGGATGGTCAGCCTACCTCCCCGACACGCCTGCTTTTCCTTCAGCGCCTAAACGCGCTGCCCATCACGCCCACCGCCCACGAGTATTACGTCCAATGGGCAGTCGCCTTGACCAGGGTCCGTGGCAATCGCTCCGCCGACTCCACCACCGCCTTCTTCGACGCCCCAAGCCGCTCCACCCACCTTTACGACTGGCAATACCGTGGGGAGCGCCGGCATCCTGACGCACACTCTTCCGCCATAACTCAGCCAATTCGTTTTCATCCTGGCCCATGACATTCTCGCCCTGTCGTGGGCCTCTGCCTACGATTGGCAAGGGCTTGCCGATCAGGCCCGTAACCTGCCATCCGATCAGCGTACCCACGACCCATCCCCTCCAGGGCAACTCACCCACGTCCTCAACAAACCCGGCCTCAGCGTCCAGTCGCACATCTTCAATCCCGCACTCATCCCGGTAAAAACACACAAGCGCATTAAGCGCCTGTTTCTGAGTGGCAAACGACACCTTGCTATCCGCCATCAGGTGCTCCAACCACTCCGAACCACGCCCGGTATCCATCGCAGACCGTGCATCCCCGACCCATTCGCCAAACCGCCGCGTCCAGCTCGCATAGGTCTCACGAGTCCGCAGTGCCAAGCCCCGCCTCGCACCGGCCCGCAT
>CAIKHZ010000262.1 GCA_903827375.1 Akkermansiaceae bacterium | reverse complement strand
TGCGGTCCCTGAACCCACGTCGCTGCTCTCCACACTCGCCCTCATCTCCAGCGGCTTGCTGCTGCGGAGACGTTGCAAGGTTTCCCTTTAATTCTTTATCCCTTTGCCCTTTTCTTCGGGGAGCGTCGCCATCCTGGCGGCAGGATTTGGCATCCTGCCGAATCCTCTTCGGGGGAGGACGCCGATTTCAAAAACCACGCCATGCACGCGAAGAGTCTCCGGCAGGATGGCGGCGCTCCCCACCGCCGCAGGCGGTCGATTTTTTAGCTAAAAAAATGAAGCCACCCGGATCAGACGCGCCCATCGTTCTGGTGAAATGGTATGCCTACGCCAAATGGGTTCTCGAGCGGGTGGAGAGCTTCCCGAAGAGCCAGCGTTTCATTCTGGGCCAGCGGCTGTCCAATCATGTGATGGACGTGCTGGAAACACTGGTGAAGGCCAGCTATGCACGGGACAAGGTGGAGTTGCTGGTAAAGGCGAACGAATGTATTGAGATGACGCGCTGGGTGTTGCGCATGGCGCATGACCGCAAGTTGCTGGCGCCGAAGCAGTTCGAGTTCAGCGCACTGCAACTCAATGAGTGTGGCCGGATGGTCGGTGGCTGGCTGAAAAGCCGTGGGGGTGGTCCGGCGGCTCAGGAATAGCGGCCATGGCCAAGACCCACAACAACCTCCACCCGCAGGTCTGCTCGTTGGAAAACGTGATGGCAGCCGCCCGCACGGCCATGCGTGGCAAAATGAGCGGAGCCGCCGCCGCCCGCTTCCATGCCCGTTGGGAGACGCACGCGGTGCGCTTGCACGAGGAACTTGCCACGGACACCTGGCGGCCCGGCCCCTACACCTATTTTGACATTCACGAACCGAAGTTGCGGCGGGTGGCGGCGGCACCGTTCCGGGACCGGGTGGTGCATCACGCGTTGGTGCGGGTGTTGGAGCCGCTCTTCGAGAGGAAATTCATCGAGGACAGTTTCGCCTGCCGGAAAGACAAGGGCACCCACGCCGGAGTGCGGCGCTGTGCACAATATGCCCGGCGCTTCCCGGTGGTGCTCAAGTGCGACCTGCGGCGGTATTTTGCCAGTATCGACCATGACATTCTGCTGCAACGCATCGGCATGACCGTGGCGGACGCAAATGTATTGGGCTTGATCCAGAGGATTCTCGACAGCCATGAGGATGGCCGGAAAATGGAATGGGGTGAGGATTTGTTTGATTTGCGGGTGCGGTGCCACGGCCTGCCGATCGGGAATTTAACGAGCCAGTTTTTCGCGAACATCCATCTGGATGGCTTCGATCATTTCGTGAAGCATGAACTGGGAGTGAAGGGGTATGTGCGCTACGTGGACGATTTCCTGCTGTTTGCGGAGAGCAGGGAACAGGCCCGAGAGTGGGGCCGACAGGCGAAGGCGTATCTGACAGCCCTGCGGCTGACAATTCACCCGGACAAATACCGGGTCTGTAGGACGGATCGGGAAGGCGCTGATTTCTGCGGGTTCGTGTGTTATGCCAATGGCCGGATCAAGGTGCGCGGGGCAAGCGTGAGACGCTATGTGAAACGCCTGGGGCGGTTGAAGAAGGATGGGACGTTGGCGGAAATCGGGGCGAGCGTGCGCTCCTGGATCAGCCATGTGAGCCATGCGGACAGTTGGCGCTTGCGCGCGGCGGTGTTGGGTGGCAGAAAACGGGCGCGTCATCCTGCATGAAAATGTCCGGCTCGTCGCGCGGGCTGCGTGGGGGCTCCTGGAACAACAACGACAACAACCTGGCCTCCTCGAACCGCAACAACAACGACCCGTCGAACGAGAACAACAACATTGGCTTCCGTGTTGCCAGGCCCTTGAGGGCAAGTGATGCCTTCCCTTCGGTGAGATCATGGCGGCGCAATTCCTGCCGCCATGCGGTGCCGGGTTCAGGGACCAGTGGGATGTCGCGAGCGCTGCCGGAAACACGCAGCGGTCGAATAGGAACAACGCCGGAGGCGGCTGGTAGCGCAAGCGAAGGCCGTCTCCGGTAATTCCAAGCTCTGGTATTAGAACCCCGCGTTGACACCGCCTCCGGTGCGTGAATCCGGTGTTCCTGCAAAATCTTGATTGGCTGATCCAGCCCGAAGCCCTGCGCTCGATGGCGGCGGCATCCCGCTCGTTCCTTGATCGTGGTGCTGCTCTGCCACAACCCGGCCAATCCAGCCCGCTCCTGAGTGTCGAGGACGGCATCGGCGTGGTTGCC
>CAIKHZ010000261.1 GCA_903827375.1 Akkermansiaceae bacterium | reverse complement strand
TGGCTGGGTTGTAATGATCTGTCAAAGAGCTCCAGGATGTCATCCACATAGTCCACTGGAATGGACTCCCATGGGTCGTTGTATCTGATTTTTGGCTGCATTTGGCAACTGGGTTGGCGCTAAAATACCAAAGAAATTGCTTGTTGTAAAGGCTGTCCCGCATTCCGCCAGCCCCCCCGGCCGTGCCTAATGGTGATTTCCGGCCGTCCTTTGCTCATGGTTTAGCTGCTTCCTCTCTATCAATCCTAACGCAGTATTCATCCCAGGCCCTCTGCCAGTCCCAAAATCCATCCTCATCCCTGTGTGGAACGATGCCTTCGCTTTGGCACCATTCCAGCATGTCCGCATCGGAACCAAAATGCATGTCGGTTGGCGGGAGTTCACCGGTTGCCGGAGGATCTGAATTAGGTGGCACCAAAGGTCCTGTTTGATGGGGGTTCATAGGTTTGGAAAGGCTCTGAATGCGTCTGCCAGTTGGTGAACTCCGGAGGGAAGAGTCGGTGGTCGGAGTTGGGGGCGGAAGGTTGAGGTATCCAACGGCTTGCACTATTCCACCGACACCCGGAAATAGCGCCGGGCCACATTGAGGGTTGAGTAGAACCGCTGGATCACGCTGCCATTGCCAGCGATCCTGCTCTCCACAAGCGACCAGGTGTTCATATCAGGAGAATCCTCGATCCGGTAGCTGGTGCCAATCGCTCCGGGGAACGTGAACTCGATGGCGGTACGGGCAGACAGCATCTGCGGGCACGGGCCAACGGCTAGAGCAGCCATAACCAGTATTGCTCATGAAAATCAAATTTGTCATGTGGCATGAAGTGGCCACAGGGCAGCGGCAAGCGAAAGCCCTGAAGGAGGCTCCCAATCTCGGGTGGATCTACCTCAAGACGAGTCGGAAGCAGCCGTACAAGATCCTCCCAAAGCCATATCCCAGCGGCAATCGCCTCTCGGAGATGACCAGAAGGATCCCTGTGCTTGCCGCCGCCCGCAGAACTAGGTACCTTCTAATCCGTCATGCCATCCACTGCCAAACGATCCCTGCTTGTCATCGGCAGTCTTCTCGCTGTGATGTGGGGAGTCGAATTGGTTGATTGGATAGGTGGTCGCTGGCTGGAACTCGATCAATTCGGCATCGTCCCGCGCCGCTTGTCCGGCCTCCTTGGCATTCCACTGGCACCGTTCCTTCACGCCGGATGGTCTCATCTGGCTGCCAACACCCTGCCGTTTGCCATTCTTGGGCTGTTTGTCATGGGCCGCGGCGAGCGCACTTTCTGGTCTGTCAGCGCTGGCATCGTGGTGTGGGGAGGCCTCGCGGTTTGGTTGCTGGGCCGCAGCCAGACCGTCCATGTCGGGGCCAGTGGCCTGATCTTCGGCTATTTTGGCTATCTGGTGGCGCTTGGTGTGATCGAACACAGCGTGGTTTCCATCGTGCGCGCCCTCGTGGTCGGCCTGTTCTACGGCTCCATCATCTGGGGTGTGCTGCCCAACCACCGGGGTATTTCATGGGAGGGCCACCTGTTCGGCCTCCTCGCGGGTATCGCCATGGCATGGCTCACGGGCCGTGGTGGCAGCGCGCGGCGGAATGGGGCCACCGGTGTCGTTCGGCCAGGGGAATCCGGGTTTCGATAGAAAATGTCGCGGCTTGTTGGTCAGCGGGGATCTCGCAGAAGCCAGGTGCCTGGATAAGATAATTGATAGATCACGAAACGAAAAAGCCCGTCGGATCAATAAGACCGGACGGGCTTGGCGTGGGGGGGATGTGGCGGGGCAAATGGTGTTTACCCTTTCATGGTCTTGTACGAGCCGGCGATGATGCAAGCGGGGCCGTCGCATACGACGTCACCACGGGTTGCCGCTGCAAAGTGTCCGATGATGGTTTCATCGCGGTTCATAATCTTAGGTTCCTTGTTTGCCGGGTGTCTGGTCACCGGCCATAGAATGACCCCGTGTGCCCTCGGAAGGCTTCTTCTTACCAATTACGACAAAGTGTCTTGCATATGCCTCTTCAATAGGTCCCTCACCCGATTTTGAGAATCGCAACGCATTCTTACGGTGCATGTAACTGGTAATCGATGGGCTAAGGTTCAGATCATACGCGTGAAATCGTAGAATCCGCAGAATCGAACTGGCTCGCGACAGATTGCATCGCAGCACCCGCTCCAGATATGGAGTCCCGCCGCGCCTCCACTTCGCCAGGGCATCGGCGTCCAGAAGCCCCATGCCAAGGAAGACGTCTATTGGAGCAACAAATCTTTGCCGGGCAAGCGCTTGAGCCACAGCGGTCACGATTCTTGGGTATTCTTTCTGGACTCGATAGTTCTCTATGGTGATCTTGCGCATCTGACTTCTCTTGGCACTGACGTTTAATTTCTATCTGCGGGCGTGGTTGATCCAGACGAGGGAACGCGACTGGAGGGCTTATGCCCGTCGGATGGCACAGCTTGTTAGTTCTATTTCTTGAATATGGGATCACTCTGGCCAAATTGGTAATCCTTCGGGAACAATGTCGGACTGGTGGGTTAACTGGATACACGACCGGTCGTGTAACAGGGGGCAAAACCTACCCTGATGGGTACTTTTCTGCGATCTTCCATTCATCGGAGACGATTTAGGGCGGTCGATGAGGGGCTGACAAGGAGAAAGAAGAGGAAGAAGCGCTGAAATGAGAAAGGACACAAGCGCCGAACGCGGGGCTGGCTGAGGGGGTGGGAAATTGAGGAACTTGGCCTGTAAAGCGGGTTTTCGCCGAGCTGGGGCTCGGCGTTCCCGGGCATGTTCCTCGGGAGCATTCTGCTTTTCTATTAGGCGGAGGCCATGCAGAGGTTTGGGTCGGGGTCGTCGTTGTGGAAATCGGGGTAAGCCGGACCCTCATCCATCCCAAAAGCCCATTCTTCCGGCAGCCAACGGGCGGTAATATTAGTGCCACAATTTCGCGCTTGGAAATCGCTGCTCGGGGGTCGATGCTCGGCGCATGTCCCACCCTCATATTGACGTGCGCTACGTCGCGAACCTCGCCCGCTTGGAACTCAGCGACGAGGAAATCGCCACGTTCCAGCCGCAACTTGATGCCATTCTCGGCCACGTCGAGACGCTCTCCCAACTCGACGTGGACGGCATCGAGGCGAGCGCCCACGCCGTGCCGGTTTTCGGACGGATGCGTGCCGATGAGCCGCATATCAGCCTGCCACTCTCGGCCGTGCTGCAAAACGCTCCGGACCAGTCGCAAGGGCAAATTCGCGTGCCAAAAGTGGTTGCCGATGCATGAGTCACCCTAACATCCTTTTCTCAAAATGACCCTCAGTTCCCTCCGCCAGCAACTTCTCGCCGGGCAAACGACATCCGCCGCCATTCTTTCCGGGCTTGCCGGGGAGATTGCCGCGCGGGACGGCCGCACCGGTGCCTACCTTGGCCACGATCTGGAAAACGCCATGGCCGAGGCGGAGAAGGTCGATCTGAGCTTGCCCTTGGGCGGCATTCCTATAGCCATCAAGGACAACATCAACGTGCTCGGTCAGCCCTGCACCTGCGGGTCGCGGTTTCTAGCGGAAAACTACCGCTCGCCCTATGACGCCACGGTCATCCGGAAGCTGCGGGCGGCCGGAGCGATTCCATTTGGGCGCATGAATCTCGACGAATTTGCGATGGGTTCCTCGAACGAAAACTCCGCCTTGCAGACGACCCGCAACCCCCACGATCCCGAGCGGATTCCCGGCGGATCGTCGGGCGGACCCGCTGCCGCTGTGGCCGACTTCACGGCCATCGCTGCCCTCGGGTCGGACACTGGCGGATCGATCCGCCAGCCAGCATCCCACTGCGGGGTGGTCGGCCTGAAGCCGTCCTATGGCCGCGTCTCACGCTATGGATTGGTTGCCTTTGCCTCGTCGCTGGACCAAGTCGGGCCGCTGACCCGCAGCGTGGAGGACGCGGCGCGGATCCTGCAGGTGATTGCCGGGCCAGACCCACTGGATTCCACGAGCTTGGAGGCACCTGTGCCTGACTACCTCAGTGGGCTCAACGACGGCGTCAAAGGTCTCAGGCTGGGCCTGCCAAAGGAGTACTTTGGCGAGGGCATCGCGCCGGGTGTGCGTCGGCAAGTGGAAGCGGCGGTGCAGGCGCTGGCCGCCCAAGGAGCCGAGGTGGTGGACATTTCGCTGCCGCACACCCAATATGCGGTGGCCACCTACTATGTGATTGCCCCGGCCGAGGCGTCATCCAATCTCTCACGCTTCGACGGCATCCGCTACGGCCAGCGCGCCGCCAACCCGGCTGATATCCCCGACCTCTACAAACGCTCCCGCGAAATCGGCTTTGGCCCCGAAGTCAAACGCCGCATCATCCTCGGCACCTACGTCCTGTCGTCCGGCTATTACGACGCCTATTACAGCCGCGCCCAAAAAGTGCGCAGCCTGATCCGCCATGATTTCGAATCCGCCTTCACCCGCGTCGATGCCATCCTCTCGCCTGTGGCCCCCTCCCCTGCTCGCAAACTCGGCGGCGCGTCCATCGATCCGCTCGACGAGTATCTATCGGATATTTTCACGTTGGCACCCAACCTCGCCGGCATCTGTGCCATTTCCGTTCCCTGTGGCGTCACTGCCTTCGATGGGGCCTCCGCGCTGCCGGTGGGTTTGCAGATTCTCGGGCCGCATTTGGGCGAGGCGATGTTATTGCGCATCGCCCGGGCCGCCGAGCGACACGAGTGAAAATTTGCGCAAACGATCAATCTTGTTGCGTAGTGTCTCCCAACGGATTGCAATCCGTTTCCAGTCAATCCACTTTCAAACCTGCTCCGTCCATGAAGTTCCCCGCGCTGATCGTCCTGCTTACCGTCGTCTGCCTCGCCAGTTCCTGCACCAAGCGTGCATCCCACGAGGCATCTGGAGTCGCTGCCTCCAAAGAGCCTCCGGCGAAGGGCTATTGCCTGCCGGCGAGCTCGGCGTGGCCGGAGGAGGAATATACCCAATGGATGACCAGTGCGGAGTTGCAATTTTATCAGGACCAGGCAGCTCCGGGCCAATATTTTGCGCACGTCGAGGGCCGCAACAATGCCGGTCTGAGCGAGTATCGCGCGGTGCGTCCGCAGCCCCTGCCGGTAGAGCAGTACGTTGAAGCCGGGATTTTCTGGGGCCAGAACGACAAGAGGCTTTTCGACACAGAACTGCGCCTCCTGCGTGCCGGTTTTATCCGCAAGAGCATGCAGGTGTTTATCGACGCCTCCGGCTGTGCCTTGCATCAGTTTGTCTGGCTCCGCCCGGCCGGTACCAAGGCCAGCACCGCTGCCAGCACCCCGGCGCCGCCTACCCAAAAACGCGTCACGCAGCCCGACCCGGCCACCCAACCTGCAGTCACCAACCCGCCAGAGCCGCTGCCCAGTGAGGAAACCGCTGCTACCGAGCCAACCATCTCACCCGCTCCCGCTGCCGGGACCGACCTTGCAAGCGCCGCTGACGAGTCCCCGGCCGAGGAGAAGCTGCCCACAGCCATGGTTGTGCCCCCGAGCGAATTGCGTCCCACGACCGAGCCTGAGGCGCCGAACCCGAAGAAATTCACCACTTACACGGTGGTTCATGGTGACGTTTTGGAAAGAATTGCACGCCGCCACCACTGCACAGCAGAGGCGATTTTGACGGCCAACGACCTCAAAAATGACAGTCTGCACATCGGCCAAAAACTCAAGATCCCTAAAAAGTAGGTTCTGAATCGCAGCGTGGTTTTAATCCTGGCAAATCGTCGAGTTCATTCTGCAAGGTAGCTGCTGAGGGACTCGCGGAGCGTGCTGCGTGCTCGAAATAACAGGCTCTTGACGGCGGAAACCGAGAGGGATAGGACGCTGGCGATTTCCTCGTATGGCATTTGCTCGTAGCGGCGAAGCACCACGGCGAGACGCTGGGCCTCCGGGAGCTCGGCGATGGCGGCATCCACGGCGGCTCGGAGTTCAGCTTGAAGCAATTCCGCATCGGGCTGGCGGTCGGGGTGGGCCTCAATCTGGAGGTGGGATGATTCCTCCCGTTCGTCGGACGAAACTTCCTTGCGGCGGCTTCGACGGCGGCTTTCGTTGAAGACCAAGTTGCGGGTGATGGTGAACAGATAGGTGGTGAATTTAGCGTCCGGACGATAGTGCTTGGCGTGTTTCCATAAACGCAAAAATACCTGCTGCGAAATATCCTCCGACTCCGATGGATTGCCTAACATTTTAGCCACGGTCCCTACCACCGCATCCTGGTGGCGCTCCACCAAGAGCCGAAATGCCGCGTGATCGCCCGCTCCAATGCGGGCCATCAGGGCGACATCGAGCGCGTTTTCATCGCCCGGGGATGACGTCAAATTAACCTCCATCGTGCGGATTTTGGGTCGGGCTTATCACTTCGGGACCGGGACCGACCTGACTAACTCTAGCTGGTCCTGGTTGCCCCGTCCGGCACGCTCCATGCTTGTCATATCCCTTCGCCATGGGGAGAAAAAAAGGGAAATCCAATGAATTTTCAAAGTTTGCGCATTTCGTCTTCCAAGCGTTCGGCGAGCCATTGCTTGATCATCGACTGGTAGTTGAGAAAGCGCGAGCGGGCAATCCGTTTGATGCGCGAGAGCATCCGTGGGTCAAAGCGCAAGGTGATGGTGGTGCTTTCACGGGCATTGGCCTCGTGCACCGAGGTGGCCATCAACCGGCTATCCATCTCGTGGGTTTCCCAATAACGCGCTTCGGCGGCTTCGTCGATGAAATCGGGAATATCTGCCCAGCGAGTGATCGCTTGCATGGGGGGAGGCTCAGCGGAATTCTGCATATTTTCTGTCGTAAAATCGTTGTTCACATTCCGTCATATCGCGGGCGGCCACCACCCGGATGACTTTGCCATCGGTCCAAAACGCCACCAGCAAGTGGCGGTCGGCCACGGTACGGCCCAACGCATAGTAGCGCGAAGCGCCGTCGGAGCGTTCGTGATCAGGCAAAAAGCGCACGCCAAACGGGTCCTCGAGAGCTTCCTCAAGCTCGCGGGGCTTGAGGTTGCGGAGGTCGAATTGAACGTCGATAAGGTCGAGTTCCATGCGCGGGAGGATGCAGGTGGAGACCCACGAACGCAATCATTAAGTCAGACTAGAGCAAATGGCCCATGCGGAGGCGTTTGGTTTCCAGATATTTGGCGTTGTGGGGATTGGCGGGAATACTGATCGGGAGTTGCTCGACAATTTCAAGGCCGTAACCTTCGAGGCCAATGACCTTGCGGGGATTGTTGGTGAGCAGGCGGATGCGTCGCACACCGAGGTCGCAGAGGATTTGGGCACCCATGCCGTAGTCACGCAAATCCGAACCAAAGCCAAGTTTTTCGTTAGCCTCGACGGTATCCAAGCCCTGCTCCTGAAGCTTGTAGGCGTGGATCTTGGCAGGCAGGCCGATTCCGCGGCCCTCCTGGCGCAAATACAGCAAGACACCGCCCTCGCTGGCAATGCGCTCCAACGCGGCGGCCAATTGGTCGCCGCAATCGCATCGCTGCGAGTGAAAAACGTCTCCGGTCAGGCACTCGGAATGCACGCGCACCAGGGTTGGGAACTCTGGATCAATCTCACCTCGGGTGAGCGCCAAATGGTGGCTGGCATCCGTATCGATGCCATAAAGGTGACAAGTGAAATCCCCGAAGGCAGTGGGCATGGCGATGGATTGCTCACGATGCACGAGCTTTTCCGAGCGGCGGCGATACTCAATGAGCTGGGCAATGGTGCAGGCTTTCAGACCATGGCGCTGTTGGTAAGCCCCAAGCTGGCCAACGCGGGCCATCGTGCCATCGTCATTCATGATTTCACAAATGACGCCGGCCGCTGCCAGCCCCGCCAAGCGGGCAAGGTCCAAGGCGGCTTCGGTGTGCCCGGCGCGGCGCAATACCCCACCAGGGCGGGCTTGAAGCGGAAACACATGGCCGGGTTTGACAAAGACCTCGGGTCCGACTGCGGGGTCGGCCAGCAAACGGATGGTCAGCGCACGGTCGGCGGCGGAAATTCCCGTGCTGATCCCTTCCGCTGCATCCACGCTGATGGTGAATGCGGTTTTTTGGCCCTCGCGGTTGCGTTGCTCCATCTGCGGCAAATCGAGCCTGACGGCCCGCTCAACCGTCAGTGGGGCGCAGATCAATCCGCGGCCGTGCAAAGCCATGAAGTTGACCATTTGCGCGGTGCACAAGGCGGCCGCTCCGACCAAATCCGCTTCATTTTCACGCGACGGGTCATCGGCAACAATGACCAGACGCCCAGCGGCGATTTCCTCTATAATTTCATCTAGCGGGCTGAAGTGGAGCGGAAAATCAGGCACGGGCATCACTGTTAGTTCGAGTGTTTGCGCACTCAGTTGAGTAAGGGATTAGCGGGTGCCTCGGCGAGCACCCGATGGAATGGAGAAAGATGGCGCAAGATGGAGAACCACAGGCTGCGATCGTGATCGGCACCGAGCAACTCGGGGGCCGGGCGGGTGGTGATCCACGAGGCCCGACGCAATTCCCCTTCGAGTTGGCCTGGGCTCCAACCGGAGTGGCCGAGGAAGGCACGGACGATCCTGCCAGGGCGATTTGAGTGTTTGATCGCATCCTCGGCGGAGATGCGGATTGCCCAGCGGAGACCGTCCTTTTTGCTCCACCAGAAGACGGAAAACGTCAGCTGTTCACGGCCCACCGGGCCGCCGTCATGCACAGGGATGCGCCGCAGAGGCTCCAAATCCGCGTCAGTTAGAAAATCTCCGACGACCCGTTCGGTGGGATGATTGAGAATGAGCCCGAATGCCCCGTCCGTCGGCGAGTGATCGGCCAGCAGGATCACGGAATGGTCAAACGTGCCATCACGCAACGATGGATCAGCCAACAACAGGTACCCCTGCAATTGGATCGGCGCGCCAGGCGTAGAAGCATCATCAGCCACGCCCGAAAACTACCTCAGAACCTCCACCGCGCCAATCACAGAATGCGAATACCCCAAGTAACTTGCCCGGTCGCATCTCGTTCCGCAGGCCTTCACGCCGGCTGTTGTTGGGAAATGCAGTGCAATGTGCCACCTTCTTCAACGAGATCCAGACAGTCGATGCCTAGCACCTCGCGGCCGCTGAATAGTTCGCGGATCAAACCAAGAGCGTGTCCGTCGTTTTTTGCTTGGCGGAAGGTAGGCACCAACACGCCGCCATTGACGATGAGGAAATTAACGTAAGAGGCGGGCAGGACCGGAAGTCGCCAACCCGGCACCTCGCAGGCTTCCGGCAGCGGGATATCAAGGACCTCAAACGGGCGGCCCCGCGGGTCCAAGAATGATTTCAGGCGGGCACGGTTTTCGTCGAGAATCCGGTGGTTAGGCGAGTGGTGATTGCGCTCGGCACAGGCCAGCAGTGTTTGCGAATCGACGAATCTAGCCAAATCATCGATATGCCCATCGGTGTCGTCACCCTCGATGCCCTGGCGCAGCCAGAGGATTTCGGCAACCCCCAGTCCGTCACGCAAGCGTTGCTCAATCTCCTGGCGCGTGAGATCCGGATTGCGATTCAAATTGAGCATCACCGCCTCGGTAGTCAGCAACTGCCCCGCACCGTTGATTTCAATCGCCCCTCCTTCCAAAATCATGCCGCCATCAAAACGCGCCATGCCCAGCGCCGCGGCAATTCGGCCCGGGATGGCGTCATCCATGTCCCACGGCGGAAACTTTCCACCCCAGGCATTGAAACCCCAATCCGTCACCGCAACCTCGCCGCTCTGAGCGTGCTTTACAAAAATCGGCCCATGGTCGCGGCACCACACGTCGTTGTGCGCATGATCAAACAACTCAACGCGTTCCGGCACAGCCAGCGCCTGCCCACACGCAGCGGCAATCGCCCGGTGAGCCACCTCCGGCGCGTTGATTCGCACCGGCTCAAACCGGCTGATAGCTGCGGCAATCTCGGCGAATTTCCTCCAAATCAATGCCTGTTTCGCTCCGCCCCAATGCCGAGGGTCGTCCACAGGCCACGACAGCCATACCGCGGTTTGCGGCGACCATTCAGGGGGCATGGCGAATCCAGCGTCAGCAACATTCATGCACCGACCCTGCAGCAGCCCCATACCCGGCACCAGCACAGATTTTCAAGATTTCAACAAAGCACCAGGGGAAATCATCAGGAATATGGATGTCCTTTCAGGCATGCCCAAGCCAAAAAAAGTTTCCCTTCGTCTCAGCTTTTTCCCATTGCAATTTGCTATGCCCCACTCTAATAAACCGCCAATGCATCCACGTGCAAATCCCCCCAAACCCAACCGCTCCGCCATTCTCCCTGAGCCTTCTTCGCGCGGCCAAACGTGCCACAGGTATTTTTGTCAGATTAGGAAAATTTCAGGCTCGACACCGCCCGCGTGATTCTCCAGTGTAAGCGTTCTCTCAATCCCTCCCTTCGACTCTACCTCCAATCATGGAAACTCAACTTGTTATTCCCCACTCGGAAGCCCCGAGCACCATCACTCAAATCCTCGATGCCCTTCGCAGGGTGCATTTTGAACCCAATCACGAAAGCAAAACTTGGGGTGACTGGATCTACCTCTACGGCTTCCGCACCGTCATCAGCCTCGAATGCATCAACGGGATCTCTCATGGTGCCACCATCGAGCACGGCGAAAACGAAGAAGAAGGCGAACCTCTCGAATCCATCCTGCGCGCCTTCGCCAAACTTGGCTGGCATGGCATCGACGAAAATGGCGAGTACCCCCTGTCCTATAGATGTGGCAAAGTAGATAGCAAGGAATCCTGAGGGAGCAGCACCCTCATTTTTGCTTTGGCTGGCGCGGCGCATGGCAGCCGCAGCCACCCCCACAGCCGCCACGCTTGGGCCGCAGCATCCGCCGCAATAACAGCGCGGCGGTAAGCAGCACCAGTGCCAATGCTGTTAGGGATTGCCAGTCCAGGTTCATCAGAATCCGAACATCCGCCCTCCTTGATAGACCAACAGCGATGCGAACCATGCAAAACCGGTCATGAAAATAAATTGCCCCAGCGCCCAGCGCCACGAGGCGCACTCGCGTGCCACCACCGCAACGGTCGGCAAGCATTGCAATGCATAAATGTAAAATACCAGCAGTGAGAGCAACGACAGCGGAGTAAACAACGGCCGGCCATCCGGCCAGGTGGCCGCAGCAAGTTGCTCCCGCAACATGCCGCGGGTGACTTTCTTATCACCCCCGTCGCGCACCCGAAACAAGATGGCCATCGACGCGTTGAACACCTCGCGCGCCGAGAAGGACGTTAGGACCGCAGTGCCGGTACGCCCATCGAAGCCCAGGGGTTTGACCAGCGGCTCTATCAGCACGCCCATCCGGCCCATCGCGCTGTGGGCTAGCTTGTCGGCCTCATCGCCGCTGGCGGATTTTGGATAGGTGCTGAGTGCCCACAGCAAGACCGAGAGCCCGAGGATCAGGGTGCCGGCGTTGCGCACGAATGCCCAAGCACGCTCTAACACGTGCCGCAGGATATAACTCCACTGCGGCATCCGGTACGGCGGCATTTCTAACATGAAATGGCTCACGTTGGTGTCAGGCCCTAGCCGCCCGCGCAACACCCGCGCCGCCACAAATGCGCTGAGGGTACCCACCGCATAGATGCAAAATAGCACCAGTGCCTGTTTCCAAGAGCCCTCGTTTTCATGCAATAACAGCGGCACAATCAATAGGTACACCGGCAGCCGCGCCGAGCAACTCATCCAAGGTGCCACAAAAATCGTCACCAAGCGCTCTTTGGCGGAATGGATCGTTCGAGTGGCCATCACTCCCGGAATGGCACAGGCATAGGAGCTGAATAGTGGCAGAAACGCCTTGCCGCTCAGCCCGGCCCTTGCCATCACCGCATCCATCAAAAAGGCAGCTCGCGTCATGTAGCCGGTGCTTTCCAGCACACCAATGAACACAAAGAGTAAAACAATTTGGGGCAGAAACATCACCACTCCGCCAACCCCGCCAATCACCCCGTCCACCAGCAGCGAGCGCAGGTCCCCGCTGGCGAGCCGTGAGGAAACCCATCCTCCCAGTGCCCCCTGGGCCATCTCAATCCAGCCCATCGGGATTCTAGCAAAACTGAAGATCGACCAAAACACCGCCAACAGGATCATCAAAAAACAAACCCAGCCCCACAGCGGGTGCAGCAACAGGCCGTCCGCCCGGTCTGAAAGCGTCCACTGATGCACCGCGGAGCGTCGAGCCGCTAGTTCGCACAGACGGTTGACGTAGGCGCGCCGCGCCGCTTCGGGTTCCACTCCGGGTGTGAGCCAGGTGGCTGAGGCTGCATGCGGCAGCGGAAAACGCAGTGCCTGTTTAAGCTCGATGACCCCCTTGCCCGCGCTGGCCTGCATGGGTAGCACGGGGATGCCGAGTTCGGAGGCGAGTTTGGCCGGATCGAGGCGCAATCCCGCGTTCTCAGCCACATCGATCATATTGAGTGCCAGCACACAGGGCAGGCCGAGTTCCACGACCTGCAGTGCGAGTAGCAGGTGGCGTTCCAGATTCGAAGCATCCACCACACACACCACAAGGTCGGGCGCAGCTTCGTCCGGCAGCCTGCCAGCCAGCGCATCCACAGCCACCTGTTCGTCAAGTGAACCAGCCCGCAGCGAGTAGCAACCTGGAAGGTCAAGGACCCGCAACTTGCGTCCGTGAGGTGTGAAAAATGTTCCAGATTTCACATCCACCGTCACACCGGAGTAATTACCAACCCGTTGGTTGCTGCCGGTCAGCGCGTTAAACAGCGTCGTCTTGCCGGCATTCGGATTGCCAATCAGCGCAATCGTCGCAGCTACTTCAGGGGTCGTGGGCATCGCTGGGGGAGGAGGCCTCGATTTCAACCCGCCGCCTTCACCAACACCTGCTCGGCCAATTCGCGGCTGATCGCCAGCCGAGTGCCGCACACTGAACAGAGCAGATTCCGGCCACCGGCGAGTTTTCGCACTTGGCTTCGCTCGCAAAACCCAAGCTCCCGCAAGCGCTCGCATCCCGGCCCACTCAATACTTCAACCTCCAAATCACAGCCCACTCCGGCCTGATTCAGGGTCATCGATGGGTGGCTTTCAGGGGCATTTGGGGCTGCAAACTTCACGCCCAGAGGATTGCCTAATTGAGAACCAATTGCAACAACAAACTTCAAAAACTTTAAAACCCGCCAAGATCCGACTTCTTTTTCATCAGCCGCCCCCTGAGCGCGATGGCTTTCGCCTGCGGTCACCGTAGAGGATGGCGTCAGGCGCTGCGGCCGGAGGAACGCAGCTACGTGACGTGGTGTCGTGTGGCTGGCGCGTCTCGCGGCAGGCCGTGACTGCGTGCCTCTGGCCGCAGTGCCCATGCGAAAGTGAGTTCAGCGTGCTCCTGGCCCGGCGCATTCTACAAGCATGGTCCAGCCACTTGGCACGCGCCGCGAGACGCGACACGCACGGTCTGTGGCCGGAGGAGCGCAGCCACGTGGGGATGCGTAGCTTGCTGCGTCTCGCTGTTGGCGATCGACGCGTTGACATCGCACGGATCGTGGATTAAAGAACTCGGTCTGGTGGCGTCCGTGGCGGATGGCCGCCACCCATTTTGATAACTATGAAAACCATTGCCGTACTCGTGATATTTCTGCTAGCCCCAGTGGTTTCGGCGGTGCCGCGTGATGCCTTGCCGCTGGATGCTGCGAAGTGGCCGGGAAACTACCGCCTGCACGTCGAGTATTCCGCGTCCACACGCGCCACTTTGCATTGGCCCGACGGCCCGACGATGGAATTGCCAGAGGGCACCACGCAGGATATCGCAGTGGAGAAGCCGGCGAAGGGTCCGGCGGTGCTGCGGGTGTGGTCCGGCGGCAAGTTGCAGCGCGGTCCCGAGGAAGTCAAAGGACTTAAGCCCCTCAGCCGGCCGTTGGTGGAAGCGGCGGCTGGAGCCACGGTGACAAGCGCTTGGGTGCAAGAACTGGAGCGCAGTGATCACGGCGAATTGGTGGCTGGATGGAACCCGCAAGTCCTCGCCGAGGGTGGCAAAATCTATGCTTCGCTGTGTGTGGCTTGCCACGGCACCAAAGACAAGCCAGGCACGCTGCCCACGGCCCTGCGCTTTGCTGAGGGACAGTTCAAGAATGGCTCGGACCCCTACTCGATGTATCGCACGCTGACCAAGGGATTCGGCCAGATGGTGGCACAGCCGCAGTTCACCACAGCGCAAAAATATGCGGTTATCCACTACATTCGCGAGACGTTCCTGCGCCCTCACAACCCCGGACAATGGTTTCAAATCACCCCCGAATACCTCGCCTCACTGCCCAAGGCGCTGGCACGCGGGGAGGCCGAAAAGATCGATCGAGATCAGCCCCAATACCTGCGCATGGACCTCGGGCCCGCCCTGTTTTGGACCTATCAGGTGGCCCCGGGCAACATCGCCCAAAAAGGCATAGCCATCCGCCTCGACGATGGTCCCGGAGGTGTTAGTAAAGGCCGGGCTTGGATGGTGTATGACCACGACACGATGCGCCTGGCTGCCGCCACCACTGGCAACTTCATCGATTGGCACAACATTGCCTTTGACGGCGGCCACGGCTCTCACGTAAGTCTCACCGGCGACAAACACGTCGTCAACCCGGTCGGGCCCGGCTGGGCATCGCCGGATGGCAGTTGGGATGACGCCCGGCTGATCGGGCGCGACCACCTGCGATACGGGCCGCTGCCCCGTGAGTGGGCACGCTACGACGGATTGTACCTGCAGGGGGACAAGGCGGTGATAGCATCTACCATCTGCGGTACCCGTGTTCTTGAATCACCCGGCTTGCTGGAAACTGATGCCAACACAGTGTTCATAAGGACATTCAACATCGCAGCTGCCACCAAACCGCTTCAGTTGCGGGTGGCCCCGGACTCATTGAGTGTCGCCCTAAAAGGCGATGGCACCCTGCGCAAGGACGGTGGCTTCTGGTTGGCCGAGCTGCCTGGCGCAGCTCGGACGCGCATTTTCATTTCGCGCAGTGCCCCAGAGGAGCTCGCAGCATTGGCCAAAGCCGATAGTGCTCCGTTGGCCCTTGAGCCGCTGACTACTGGAGGTCCGGCCCGCTGGCCGCAGGAACTAACCACCACGTCAGAACCCGGCAATCCTGCGGCCTCATTCATCGCCGATACATTCCCGCTACCGCTGGACAATCCGTGGCAAAGTTGGTTGCGTCCTGGCGGCTTCGACTTTACCCCGGATGGCAAGGCCGCTGTGGTCGCCATGTGGAATGGCGATGTATGGCGGGTCGAGGGAGTGATGGATCCCGCTCCCGCCACCCTGCGTTGGCGGCGCATCGCCGGTGGTTTGTTCCAACCGTTAGGCGTGAAGTTCCGAGGCAACGACGTGTTCATCACTTGTCGAGACCAGCTCGCCTGCTTGCATGACCTGAACGGTGACGGGGAAATCGACTTTATTGAGTGCTTCAACAACGACCATCAGGTGACCGAGCATTTTCATGAGTTTGCGATGGGCTTGCAGACGGATGCAGCAGGCAACTTTTACTATGCCAAGTGCGCCCGCCACGCGCTGCCGGCGCTGGTGCCGCATCACGGGACATTGTTGCGGGTGAGCGCCGACGGCAAGCGAACCGACATCCTAGCCACGGGTTTTCGGGCGGCCAACGGGGTTTGCCTCAATGACGACGGCACGTATTTCGTCACCGATCAGGAAGGGTATTGGACACCCAAAAACCGCATTAACCGGGTGAAAACCGGTGGCTTTTATGGCAACATAACCGGTTATACCGACGTGACGGATGAATCCGATTCTGCCATGGAGCAGCCGATGGTGTGGATCACTAACAACAAGGACCGCAGCCCGGCGGAATTGCTGTGGGTGCCCAAAAACGCCTGGGGTGATCTGGGCGGCTCACTGCTCAACCTCAGTTATGGCACCGGCCGCGCCTTTATTGTGCCCCATGAGCAGGCCGCCGGTATCTGGCAGGGTGCCGTGTGCGAGTTGCCGATGCCGGCGTTTGCCACCGGCATCATGCGAGGCCGCTTCGCCGCAGATGGTGCCCTCTATACCTGCGGCATGTTTGCATGGGCCGGCAATGCCACCTCACCCGGTGGTTTCTATCGGATCCGCCGGGGCACCCAGGCGGCCCATGTCCCGCTCGCCATGCACCCGGTGCAAGGTGCCATGCGGGTGACATTCAGCGATGTGCTGGACCCGGCCAGCGTCACTCCTGCTGCCTGTGCCTTCCGAATTTGGTCACTCAAGCGCACTGCGGATTACGGTTCGCCGCACGTCGGTGAGCATCCGCTGGAAATCACCGGGGCGAGTCTTAGCCAGGATGGCCGCACGCTCACGGTAAATATTCCGGCGCTTGTCACCACGCAATGTTACGAACTCAACGTGAAGTTCAAGGCACCCGACGGATCACCCGTCGAGCGCTCGATTCACGGCACCATCCACCAGCTATCCGCACCTTGACGGAGAGATGGGATCAGGCGTTGGCCAGCGTGCCGAAGCGATTGGCAATGGCCAGCGCGGGGTCTAGCGGAACCTCCTGGCGTTGAACGTCTGCCGGCACGCTGATTACGGGTACGGGACGCAGGCTGCGCCCGGCAAATTGTGGCAGATATTGGCGCTCCGCCTCGAGCATTTCCGCCACCATCGAGCGGATCTCCGTCAGAGTTAGCACGGCGGAGGTCAGCGGATCGAGCGCCACAGCTTGCATCACCAATTCAGGATCCCCGCTGAAGCTCGCTTCAACGGCCAGCCCCTGGACCAACACGTTGGTTAGATTGAGCGCGGCACACTGCGGCGGCAAATCGCCAACCACCGTCGGGTGCAAGCCGAGGCGATCGACATAGATTGGCACTTCCACGCAGCAACCTTGGGGCAGATTGGTGATATAGCCATCGTTGCGGACGTTGCCGTTGAGGCGGAAAATCTCGCCGGTTTCCCTGGCTTCAATGATATGTGAACAGTACTCCGCACTTCGAGCCGCAAGCGCCGTGGACTCAATGGACAGCGGATCCGTGCTGGCAAATTTCTCCGCCAGCATCGCACAGTACTTGTAATAGGCACCGGTCTCGCCGCCAAACGACGGCTCGTCGCAGTAAAGCTCGAGGGCCTTGCGGTTTTTTCGGAAGTATGGCAAATACTCGGATAGATGGCCGGTGCTCTCCGTCATGAAGTAGCCGAAGTGCCGTAACACCTCACCGCGTACCTTTTCATTCACATAGAATCCGGGCTTTTCGAAGTTGGCCTTGAGAATTGGATAGAGGTCGCGCCCGCCATGCTCGAGTCTCAAAAACCACCCCATGTGGTTGATGCCGGCGGCCAGGAAATCAATCTCATCCTTGGCCACGCCGGTGTAGCTGGCAATCAAATCCATGGTCGTTTGCACGCCGTGGCAGAGGCCGACAAATTGCAGTCCCGGCACCCGTCCCAAGGCCCAGCAGCACATGGCCATCGGGTTGGCATAGTTGAAGAGGATGGCGTTAGGGCATAGTTCCTGCATATCCCGGGCAATTTCCAGCAGCGCCGGAATATGCCGCAACGCACGAAACACCCCGCCCGGCCCCAGCGTGTCGCCAATGCATTGATCCACGCCGTACTTCAACGGAATCTCGTAATCTTGACGGAATTCCTCGACGCCGCCGGCCTGCAACATCACCACCACATAGTCCGCCCCGCGCAGGGCTTCGCGACGGTCGGTGGTGGACATCACGGTTGCGTTGACGCCGTTGTCATTGATCATGCGGGTGACAAAGGCGTGCATCTTGTCCAGCCGCGTGCGGGTCAGTGCCATCAAGCGGTACTCGCTGCCAGCCAATGCCGGGGTGGCGAGAAAGTCCGACATAAGGGTCTTGCAGAATACCAAGCTGCCCGCTCCTATCATTGCAATTTTAGCCATAACTGAATTTTTCTTTGGTTTGGATTATTCGCTTTTAAGAATCATGTCCTTCATTTGGACGGTCATCGGATCCCCGGCGTGAAGTTGCAGGTGATCCCTTCCTTCTTGGCGCCGACCCTCGATTTGCCGGGCACGTCAACGGTCAACAGGCCGTTCATGAATCGTTGTGGATCCTTGCCGTGGAACATGGCATTTTCGGCGGAGCAGGCCAATGAGGCACTGGGGATCAGAGCCGTGAGCGATGCGAGTCGTTTCATGCGATGGGGTGGGTTGGATTGGGCGATGCCAAGCGCGGCCGGGGCACGGGATATGGCTTAGCAGGAAACCGGTTCAGTGCAAGCCTGTATCCAATTACTTGGCTTTGAGGGATGAGAGATACTCGACCAAATTGACCAATTCGGCCTGACTCAGGACTTGGCTGAGGCCATTGGGCATGAGCGAGGTGGTGAGCTTTTCGCGCTTGGTGACGTCGGCCTTGCGGAATTTCTGGGTCGTGCCACCAGGCAGTGCCAGAATCAACTCGTCGGCAGTTTCGCTGCGAACGATGCCAAAGCCGGTGCTGCCGTCCTTGAGGGCGAGTTGGGTGGTTTCGAAGCCCATGCTGAGGCTGGCGTTGGGGTTGATGATGGAGTCGAGGAGTTGTTCTTTGGTGAGTTTGGCACCAATCGCGTCTAGCGGAGGGGCGACATCAACCCCGAGCTTGCCGATGCGATGGCAGGTGATGCATGAACTTTCTGGACGCTCGAACACAGCGCGACCTTGCGCCACATCGCCTGATATCTTGGCAAGTTCAGGAATGGCCGGGAGTGTCTTTCCGCCGAGCGCCGCCGGGGCCGGAAAGAGCGCGTCGATGTCGCTGGTGAGCGTGGGATATTGCACAAGGCGCAGCGCGCTGGCGGCAGCGGCTGCCAACTCAGCAGGCAGATGCCCGTCTTTGGCTAACTTCAGAAGCGCCGTGGCACCTGTTTGGCTGCGGGAGAAAGCACGCACCGCTTGCTGGCGTAGCTCAAGCGAGGCTTGCGTGTTAGATAGTAGCGTCCCGAGGCGTGTCAGCCCTCGGGCGGTGCCACTGCTGCCGAGCACTGCAACGACGCCCGCAGCATGGGGGCCGGTGAGTGCGGCATCGATGATCTTGTCAGCCTCGGCGTCTTGATAGAGTAACTGGATGGCGTCGTTGGCGGCGGGGTCATTGGCGATGGCCACAGCAGTATCGAGCAGTGCGGCAGCTTGGCCGGCTGCGCCGAAATCGCGGGCAAGTTGCACAAACTGTGATGTGCCGCGAGATTTTGTCAGAGCTGCTTGAATGACGGTGGCGAGCTCCGGGCCAGAGCTGCCTTTCAAGCGCAACAGTGCCTCCCGGATCACTTCGGCACTGGAGCCGTTGCCCGCCAGTTCGATGAGTGCGGACAGTTTTGACGGCGAGGTTGGCAGAAAGTCGAAGGCCCGCAGAAACCGCGCCTTTTCGCCGCTGGCGACGGCCGGATCTTCGAGGATTTTCGCCAGATAGGCTGCGGTCTTGCCAGAGCGGAGACGCCACAAGATGTCCCGTCCGGCGGGAGTGTTCCAGTGCTCACCGACGGCGGCTTGCCAAGCATCGAAACACGCATCTTCATGGCCCATGGATCCGATGCCGAGGGCCTCAAGATACCAGCGGTCCTTGCCATCGTGCTGCAGGGCAAGCGCGCTCCAGAAATGCGCCACATCCTTTTGCCCGTGAAGGGAAATGGCGATCTGCCGACGCACCGCCGCACTCGGGTCGTGAAGCAATTTTTCGATGGGCTCCTTGAGGGCTGCAGCATCGATCAAACCGCTCCGAGACAGCGTGGATGTTAGGCGCAGGGCCCAAGTGCGCACGTCGGCATCGGCGTCATGAAACCCGGCCGTGAGAGCACTGATCTGATGGCCTGGAATTTGTGCCAGCACGCCGAGCGCACGGGCTCTCATCCGTGGCAGTGGGCTTTGCCAGAGTTTGCTGAGTTCACCGACGGCTGCCTCGCCTTGGGCGTGGAGCGCCTGCCAAGCCATCCCGCAAATCACCCGGTTAGGGGATTGAAGTGCGGCGACGGCACCGGCGGGGTTGCTCACATCCACCTTGGGTGCGTTGAGTTTTGCCCCTGGCGGTGCCACCCGATAGATGCGGCCGCGGATGTGGCCTTTTACGTTGTCGCCCATGCCATGGCCGCCTACGCCTGGATCATACCAGTCTGCGACGAAAAGCGAACCATCGCAGCCGATGGCCGCGTCGCTGGCTCGGTACCAGTTGTCTGTTCCGGTTAGGATATCAACCATGGTTGCCTGATAGCCAGCACCGTCTTTTGTCACCGGATAGGCGCGGACCGTGCGCGGCCCGGCATCGCAGTGGATGATTTGGTTAGTGAAGGATTCGCCGAGCAGTGAGCCCTCATTGACGACGATGCCGGTGGGGGCTCCGGCACCGGTGTGGAGCAGATTGGGGACGACGCCAGGATCGTTCAAATGCCAGTGGCGCCGCGGAATCTCCGCCTCAATGTTGCTGCGCGCACTCTGCCAGCCTGCACCGGTCAACTCGTCGGTGTAACCAAAATTTCCGTATTCCATCACATAGTTGATGCGCACGGCCTGGTTGCCATCGTCGTCATTATCGCTCTGCCAAAGGGTACCGAATGAGTCCACCGCCACTTTGTAGTTGTTGCGGAAGTTATGGCCTAGCACTTCGACGTGGCTGGCCTTGCCGGTGTTCAGGTCGATGTCGCAGCGAAACACCATGCCTTGCCGATAGGGTTTGCCCTGATTGGTGACCTCATGACCATCCATGTCCTTGACGATCGAACCATCCGGCCACATCAACTCAGTGATGGAATTGCCCGCGTTGAAATAAAATTTACCGTCAGGCCCGAGCATGAAGGCATGGATTTGATGGTCGTAATTCCACACCCCGCCAATTTTAAAAATGACCACGGCCTCGTCGGCGACATCGTCGCCATTTTTGTCTGTTAGCAGCCAGACATTGGGGGCGGCGCTGACGATGACCTTGGTGCCCTTGGCCTGCGGGAGCACGCACAGGCCAAGTGGATTGGTTAGTTCCTTGCTTTGGAAAAACGTTTTCTCACGGTCGGCGATGCCGTCGCCGCGAGTGGATTCGAGAATGACGACGCGGTCGCCCTCATCGCGCAGGTTCATATATCCGCGGTAGTTCACACATTCGGTGGCCCACACCCGGCCGCGGTGGTCGATATCGATATTTGTTGGGTTCTGGATCATCGGTTCTGCGGCAAACAGAGAGGCCTCGAGCCCTGGGGGAGTATGGAACGTGGCCATGTTCTTGAGCGCGTCATCGACACCATACCCGACGCCCGGTGGGGCTGGTGGCGGCGGCGCTGCGGCGGGGGCCGCGCTGCCGGGATTTTCCGTCCACACTTGGAAGGTGACGGTGGCACCGTTCTGGTTGGTGCCGCCTTCGTCAATGCCGCCTTGGGCCTCGAACGCCACGACATTGGCCGGGAGATCATACGCGAGCAGTGATGGAGCATGTGCCGCCAGGCCGAAGGGCACGTTGCGGCCTTTCACACGCATTGGCCCCTGTCCGTCACAACGTGTGTTGACGCCGAGTTGGCCCCAGCCGACTTGCGCGGTTTTGGGTTTGAGCTCGGTGAGTTTGATTTTGCTGCCATCTGCCTTGACCAGCACGGGTTCCATCCACTCCGCCCAGTCCGCAGCGAATCCGTCGCCACCGTCGGTCACTACCAGATAGAGCTGTTTGGCACCTTTTAGATTGGCTTTGATATCGACAACTTCGGTGTGAACCAGTTTCGATTGATAGACGGGTTTCAGGTTGGGATTGGCCGGTGGGGCTGGTTTTTTGGCCGAAGCCTGCCCCTTATCATCGAGATTAGCCAACATATCTTCGGCGCTGATTTTGGAGTCGATGCCATTGGCCGGCACCGTCCCTTTGGCACTCCAGAGGATGGCATTGAGCACCAGTTTGCGTTGTTCGTCATTGGCCCATCCCTGGTGGTAATGGCCACCTGTGAAGCCAAAGCCGCGGCCGCCGTCGGCGCGCTCGGTGGCCCAGGCGGTCGGCTGAGGCTGTTGGTTTTTGAGGGCGAGGCGCACAGCGGGGTTACCGCCGCGGTCGCTGTCTGAGTTGCCCACGGTTTGGGGCGGTGGCAAGGCACTGAGAATCGGGGTCACGCCCTGCATCCCATCTTGAAAGCGCATGTGAAAATACCATTCGTCGTGAGTGCCAAACGGTTTGACCCCTTGGCAAACCGGGTGTTTGGGGAGGTCTTTGAAGCTGGCATCCCACACCGGATTGACTGACCAGAAGGTTTCGAAATATCCCCCGAGCCAGTTCTTGAACTCAGCGCCACCCGGTTTCACAGGCACTTCCACCGCAAAGTGCAGGCAGACGAAGCCACAACCCCGCGCCATTTGCTTGGACAATTGTTGCAAATGATTGTCCTGCAAGGCCGGGTGCCCGCCCGCCCCGTCGGCATATATCAAAATTGTGTCGGCTTGTTGCAGTTCGGCTTCAGCTGGCCACTCGGCGTTCAGATGCACCTTCACCTCCGCCAACTGCGCTGCGTTCTCCCGCAAACATTTCGCCAGCAACAACACCCCGGCATTGTGCTCATGCTCGCCGGGCCCATGGCTCGGCCGCCCGGCAATCAGCACAATATGTTTCTTCTCGTCGGCCGACAGGGTGGCGACACAGGCGAGGAGCAGGGTGGCAATTCGAAGACAGATGGTTCTCATGACGATGGGGGAATGTGTGGCGTTTGCCTTTGCCTTCAGATATCAGACAGTCCAGTTGCAGATATCGGAAATAACACAGGGGACTCGGGCCGTCACCCTATACATCAGGATTCCAGCCATTTCCTCAAAAAAGCTAATTTTTTCTAAAATTGTCGGGTTCGCATGCGGGTTCGCATATCTGTAGAGTGAAGCGGGCAATTGATTGCGAATCCAGCGAGCTGCGCTTGAGGCTTGGAGGGTTATTGGCGGAGAAGGTGATCGCGCAGGATGATGCCTTCGAGGAGGTGTCAGTTAGCCTCGAGCCACTGGGAAACAAATGGGTTGAAGCACTCGATGCGCTCCCAATGGAAGGCGTGGCCGGCACCTTCATAGAGGTGCAACTGTGCATTCGGGATGCCCTCTGCCACTTCTTCGGCCATCCAACGCGGCGTGAAAATATCCGCGGTGCCGCCAATGACCAACGTCGGACACTGGATCTTGCCGAGATCGGCAAGGGTGTCGTGGTTGATGCAGGCCGCCGCCTGTGCTTCGAGCGCATGGAGCGGCTGGGGCAAGGTGGCGCTTGCTGCCTGTCGCCGTCCATCGAGCAAGCCGACGAGGCTATTGGCGTCATCCCACGTTGGTTTGCTGAAGATCAACAATTGGATATAGGCCATGAACTCCTCCGGCCGGAGCCGGGCCTTGATGGCACACATGTGTTCGAAGATGCCGCGGGCGTAAGCATCGCAGCGAGCCCACGGGCACATCAGGACGAGCGAACGCACTCGTTGGGGATGACGCAATGCGAGTTGCTGGGCGATGATGCTGCCCATTGAGCAACCGACGACCCGCACCTGCTGGAGGCCAAGCGCATCTAGCAAGCCAATGAAATCCTCGGCCATCATCGCGCTGGTGTAAGGCCCGGCGGGTTGGTCACTCAGACCGACTCCCCGGTTATCGGGCAGGATGCAGCGGAATTTCTCAGACCAAGCATCGGCGTGCTTTTCCCACACGCCACCGGGAGCGGTGATGCCCATGATGAGCAGGAGCGGTTCGCCGCTGCCGCATTCCTGATAGTGGAGGCTTATTCCGTTAGTGCTAATGACTGGCATGGGGAGAGGGGGCTTCAGCGTTTCAAGGCGGGGAGCAAGGTATCCTTGATCCATTTGCCGTCGTGCAACGTCACCCCATCCGGGTCCTCGATCGCCTGTTCGGCCTCGTCCTCGCAAACGATCCAGCCGCCATAGTTCCGGTCTAACAGCCACTGGGTAATGCCTACCAAGTCCACCTTGCCTTCACCCATCAGCGCAAACTCAGGCTGGCCATCCCAATCCTTGAAGTGCACCAAATTGATCATCTCAGCGTACTCACGCATCTTGGCCAGCGGGTCCATGCCGCCATTGGCCATGTGCCCGACGTCCGGCGTCCACCCCGTCACCGAGCGGTCGAGTTGCTCAAGAATCGCGCGGTAATCCGCCTCCGTGCGATTGGTGGAATGATGCGGGGAGTTGGGATGAAAACTTGCTGGCACACCGGCGGCGGCCGCGCGCCGCGACACGGTATTGAGATTTGCCACGAGGTTTTTTTGGCGCTGTTCCAGATCATGACGGCCTTCTGGCATTTGCACGGTACAGAGAATGGCACCGGGAAAACGCTTCAACAAGGCGATGGTGGCATCCGCTTCATCTCGCTCCTGCGCGGTTTCCTCAGGGCCATTCCACGACAGGACCAGCGCGATGGCGGCCAGATCCAACCCCGCATCCTTGAGCCCACGCTCAAGACGATCTGCATCAAAAAAATCGCCCATCCATCCGTGGCTCGGTGAAAATCCGGCAAATCCTCCGCGTGCGGTGACTTCGATCATGTGGCCGATGCGCCCTGCGTGGGCTCGACCGGAGTCTTTCATAAACCAAGTATAGGTTTCAGCGGCAAAACGAAATGGTAATGGATTCATAGGTTTGATTGCGGAGCGCAAAGTAGTTCAATTCCCCACCTTGCCAAGGGGTGTTTTGAAAAAATACTCGCTGGGGCGGAATTATTTGTGAGATGAAGGTTTCACGCCCTTGCGGAACCCCCCAAAGCCATACATCAGCGGCTCATAGCTGCCAACAAGGCTCACGTCGGCCTTGGCCGGCACCGCCAGTCCGAGGCCCCAGTAAACGCCGTTGACCACCAAACGCCGCAAACCTTCATTTGTCAGATCCGTAGCCGCACCCATTGTGGTGCAGAGGATTTTGTTGGTTTTGCCGGCCTCGCCCTTGACCTCGCGGCTCCACGCCACGGCCATCATCGGGCTATTGACGGGTTGCTCGACGCCATCGGCGCGTTTCTTGGAATAGCTGGCAGCTTCGTCGCCTGGGTTCATGCCCTTGAGCACCTGGCCGCGCAGCAGGATTTTGGCATCGGCAGGGGGGGCCGCCTCATAGACGTCGGAATTGGCGAAGACCTCGCTGACGCCATGCAGGAGGGCATCGTTGGCGTTGGCAGCTTCAATGATGCCGCGAGTGGCCTCAGACTTGTGTCCACCCCAGTGGTTCACCCATTGCTCGCCAAGCACACGTTTGCCAAAACTGTTATACCCCTTGAACTCGCTAGAGTCAGGCAGTTGAAAGGCATGAGTGCTGGTGCGCAGACCAATCACTGGCACCCCGCGGCGTATTGCCGCATCAAATCGCCGCATCGTCGCGTCGGGCCACTTGCGGAAGCGGATCAACATCACGATCGCGTCGGCCGAATCCAAGGCTTCCGGGTGGCTGAGGCTGGCGCCTGCGTTCGGATCAATCAGGCCCTCGGGCGAAACCGAAAAGAGCACCGTGCAATCAAAGCCATGGCGTTGGGAAAGGATCTTTCCTAACATCGGAAGACCATCCTCGGAGCGGTACTCCTCATCACCGGAGATGAGCACAATATGCTTGCCTTTGCCGGGACCGCTAGCGCCGGGGTAGTCCACCCAATCCGCCTCAGCAGCGGGGGCGCTTGTTTGCAATATGGCCGCCAAAGCGGCTGAAGTGACCAGAGTTTTCATGATAGTATTGGGTTTGATGTACAGCCTCGCTTAGGGTTTCTTGACGTAAACCATGCACCATCCGGCTGTCGGTACCAACTTGCCGCCCACGGTGAGGCACGGGCCCAAGGCTTCGCCAGCCTTGCCTTGATAAAGCGTGCACCCGGAGCATAGCTGGTCGTTGGCGTGGCGCGGGTATTTTTGCGCGTCCACTTTGGTGGTGTCCAATTTGAAGCCGAGGGCCGTCGCCAACGGATCGGCTTCTTCAAGCTTGGCCGGTGGTGGCGGGCTTTCGGCCATGGCCCGGCCGCCCAGCAGGACGGGGGTTGCTGTCGAAGCCACTAGTTTGAGCATAAACGAACGTCGGGAGTGCATGATTTGTTGGGTGGAGGAGGTAGGCGTGGGGCAGATACCGCCGAAAAACAGCAGCTTTATCAAGAAAGAATTTTCCGCAATCGTGCAATCGGAGCTGGATTTTTGCAATGGCCGATTGCCCGATTCAGCGTTGGATGAGGAAGATGCGATTTTCGGTGTAAGTGATCACCGTGTCGAGTTCGCGCATGAAATCCGCTCCGAAGAGACCGACGTAACCGAGGTTGTCCGGTTGGCCTCGGCGGACCATGTCGGTGGCGAGCACCTTTCGGTTGGTTAGAACGGCGGTACCCATTTTAATTTTGCCGATATTGGTGACGCCTGCGGCCTGTTTTCCGCCGATGCCCCAGACTTCCTGGTTCAAGGGGCCGACTTCGCAGCCGTACTTTTTGGCGGCGCTGATATGGAGCAGGCTGCTATCGGCACCGGTATCGATCATGTAGGTGACCTTGTTGTCATTGAGGAAGCCCTCGACGAAGATATGGTTGTCTCGGCGCTCGAACTGAAACGACTGGTACTTGCGCAGGGTGAGCAGTTCATGGATCGTTAGACTCTGGCAATACTGGAGGAAGAAGGCACCCGCTTCGCTCCAAGCCTTCACGTACTCCGCATCTTCCTTGACGAAACTATCGATGAAGACTTGGCTTTTTTTACCATCGACCAATTCAATGGTGGCGGACGTTGCAGTTTTGGAGACGACCTTGCCGCGCAGTGTCTTGCCTTCCTTGGTCTTGAACAGGCGGAATGCCAACCCTTCATCCCCCTTGCCAGCCTTGACGTCACTTTCGTCCGAGCGGTCGGGCCGCAGGAAGATCCGCCGATCCTGATAGGAAATGACTGCATCCAATTTGTTCATAAACTCGGCACCCAAAATGACATCTTCGCGCGACTTGGTGCCCGGCGGTTTATCCTTTAGCAGGTCGGTGGCCAGGATCCGCCGGTCCTTGAACACGGCTTCGCCGAGTTGAATGGTTGGCACCGAAGTCCAGCCTGCAGGTGCCTCACCGGAAACCCCGAAGATTTTCTCGTCCATCGGCCCGACCGCCAGACCCACCGAAGTGGCAAACGGCGCGTGCAGCAGGCTGGTTCCCGCTCCGGTATCAATCAGGAAACGCGCCGGTTTGCCGTTGAGTTTGCCGTCGATGAAAATCGAGTTGTTTTGCAAACGAAACTCGAAGGACTCATAGCCACGCAGTTCCAGCAACTGTCGGATGGCCAGACCGCGGCATTTTTGCACGAACACCGCCTTGTCCTTGGACCAGTCTTTCACATACTCCTGATCCTCCGTGCTGAGGCGCTCAAGGGGAATGGTGGTCCTTTTGCCGTCGCGCAGCAGCAACACCGCATCGGTGTCGGTTTTATCAAGCAACACAGCTTGAATCACTTTGCCGTTGCTGCCCTTAAAGTCCCGGTAATCCTTGTCAGGCACCGTTTGGGCGGAAGTTGTACTAACGAATAGGGCGGCCAGCGCCAGAACACGAGAAAATTTCAGGATCATGGATTGCACTTATTTGAATTCGCCGTCGGTGATGAATTTCTTCCAGTCCGCCTCAAATGCGGCAACCGTTTCAAAACCGAAGATTTTGGCGATTTCATCAGCCGGCGGAATTTGGTTAGATGACTCGATGCGGCGGATCATCTTGGCGAAAGCGCACAAGCGCTTCGAATCGCTTTCCATGTAATAGGCGAAGGAGTAAATGAGGACAAGGCGTTCGGGATTGAGTTCCGCGCCGGTCCATTTGAGCATGGGTTCCAGCTTCACACTGACCTTGCCCTTGCGGACGAGGGGGCGGAGGGTTTTGGCCCAGGATGTGCCGTCCTTGAAGCCGGCCTTGGAGCTGATCTCGTCATTGCCAGTGCCGGACACATCTAGCAAATGGGTTTCCGTCTTTTTGGCGAGGCTGATTTCCTTGAAATAGGAATGGCCGGTGAGGATGGCGAAATAGCCTTCTGCGCCGAACGAGCTGACACCGCTCATTTGTTTGCTGAGCAGCACACTGGATATGCAATGGGTGGGGAAGGGGCCGAGTGGTTTGGCGTAGCTGGCCGCTTCGGTGATATTAAACAGGATGGCACCGGGATGCAGGTTGTACTCCTTGGCGGTGTCTTCGGGCACTCGAAGCTGGTTGGATCCGGCCTTCTGCCACACCGTCTTGGCCCGCTGCGCCCCATCAGGGTCGCCTTCCTTGATGAGGAATGCCACGTACCAATCGCCTAGCGATTTGTAAATTTTGCGTTCATCTACCAACAGGATGAGCATGCGTTTATCGCCCCAGTCCTTGCGGAAATTCATGTGCTGGAAGGCCATGCCGTGCCACAAGCGCTCAGCGGTATCGGCCGTGTCTTGGCCGCGGACTTTGCCGGCGCTAGCCACCAAGAAATGGGTGCTTTGGACCAAGTCGAACACCAATTGATCGCTGGTTTCTCCCAGATGAAATTTGGTGGGAAGTTTCTTGAGCGTGGCGGTATCGATGTGAACATCCTTCTCCGGCAGGCCCGGCGCGCCGCTCGTGATGATAGATGCCTCCGCACCACCGAATTCGACGAGATATTGGCGGTCGGCCAAACTCAGGTCCTCCACCTTGTATTTTTGCTCCTTGCCATCCTTGGTCACAAGCGTCACCTGATCGTCGGTGAGCGATCCCAATTCCGCTTCCAGCGTGCCGCCTTTACGCGACATCCAAGTGCGTACTTCCGCCGCTTGGGCCATCGAAACGGCCATGCCAAGCACGGCCAACAATCCACGGATGACATTCGAGTTTTGCATGAGGTCGCGAGCTTAGCGACAGCGTCGGCCATTACCACTTAAAAATTTTTTGTAACAGCGACGGGTGGGCGGGGGCGTAGTTGCTGCGTCCTCGCAGCAGGCCGTCGCAGCGTGCCTCTGGCCGCTGCGCCCATGCAAAAGCGAATGCAGCGTGCGCCAAACTCAGCGCATTCCCCAAGCATGGGCTGCTCCATGGCTCGCGCCGCGAGACGCGGCACGCACGGCCTGCGGCCGGAGGTGCGCCACGTAGGAGGGCGTGGTAAAGCCAGGTGATCTAGCGGATCCGCTGTTCTCGGGGCTTCCAATTTGTAAAACCGAAGCTACTCTCTGCCTCCCACAAATGAGCGACTCATCTCCCGCCTCCACCCGTCACATTTCCGGCCTCACCGCCACTTGCATTGTCGTCGCCAACATGATTGGCACCGGTATTTTCACCAGTCTGGGATTTCAGGTGGGCGTTTTGCCTAGCGGCTTCGCCATTCTGATGCTGTGGCTCGTTGGTGGCGTCTGCGCGCTGTGTGGGGCTCTATGCTACGCCGAGCTTGCCACTGCCCTGCCCCGCTCGGGCGGCGAGTACCACTTTCTAGGCACCATTTATCATCCGTCGCTGGGCTTTATGGCGGGTTGGGTGTCGGCCACCGCGGGTTTCGCCGCACCGGTGGCCATGGCGGCCATGGCGTTCGGCAAATACCTCGCCGGTGTCTGGCCTGGCGTGCCACCCCTGGGGACCTCGCTGGCGGTGGTGTGGCTGGCCACGCCATTGTTGCTGGGTGATGCCAAGCTAGGCAGCCGGTTTCAAAATGCTTCCACACTTCTTAAAGTGGCGTTGATTCTAGCCGTGATCGGGGTGGGATGTTTTGTCGGCACGCCGCAAGCGGTCTCGTTCCTGCCGCGGCCCGGTGATGGCACGCTGATTGCCAGCGGGCCGTTTGCGGTGAGCCTGGTGTGGGTGATGTTCTCGTATTCGGGCTGGAATGCCTCGACGTATATCGCAGGCGAATTGCGCAATCCGTCGCGCATGATTCCATTGTCGGTGGGCCTCGGAACATTGCTGGTGATGGGCTTGTATCTGGCGGTCAACGCGGTGTTTGTCCGCAGCACCCCTCTTGGGGAAATGGCTGGCAAGGTGGAAGTCGCTCTAACTGCCGGGCCGCATTTATTCGGGGCGGCAGGCACCCGCATCATGGCAGGGCTCATTTGCGTCGGGCTGGTCTCGACCATCAGCGCCATGATGTGGATCGGGCCGCGGGTCATGGTGGTGATGGGTGAAGACCTGCGGGGCTTGCGCTGGTTGGCCGGCAAGAGCCGACAAGGCACCCCGGTGCGGGCCACCTTGGCGCAATTCGCGTTGGTGAACGTGTTTTTGCTGACCTCGAGCTTTGAGCAAGTAGGCACCTGCGCGATGCTGGTGTTGCAGCTGTGCGCATTCCTAACCGTGCTCGGGGTGTTTGTGCTGCGGCACAAGCGGCCAGATCTGGCGCGGCCCTACCGGACATGGGGGTATCCGGTCACGCCGTTGGTGTTTCTTGCGGTGTCTGCCTGGATGCTATGGAACATCGTCATCTCCAAGCCCGTCGAATCGCTCGTGGGCCTGGGTACCGCTGGACTCGGCCTCATCCTCTACTTGCTTTCCGCAAAAAAATCGCCATCATCGTCCCAGCCCTTCCGCCAAAATGAACTGCCATAACAAACTTATCGCCATCCCCCTGTTCGCCTATCTGCTGGCAGCTTGCCTGCCAGCTCAGGACGCCGCGCCCGCCCCCACTCCGGTGGCCAATCCCACCAACGACACCGCGCGCTTGTTGGCGGGCATGGCACCGTCGGCCGACCCTGCGATGGTGGCGTTAACCAAAGAAGGCGCGTGGCAGCAACATGCAAAATTTTTTGATGCAGCCTGGGCTCGGCTGGAAAAGAACCAGATTTCCAAGGTGCGCAGTTGGGCGGAAACGAACATCCCAGATGCGTTTGCGGCCAAGGGCACTGCATTCTATATGTTTAGCGGGCCCGATTTCCTCTACGCTGATACATTCTTTCCCCAGGCGTCCACTTATGTGCTTTGCGGCATGGAACCCACCGGCGCTATCCCGGACGTGGCCAAACTCACACCAAAAGTGCTGGGTTCCGAGCTTCATGCCCTTCAGGAGTCACTCAATTCTGTCATGAATTATAGCTTCTTCATCACCAAACAAATGAAGGACGACTTCCAGAACCACAGCCTCAGCGGCACCCTGCCAGTTTTGTATATCTTTCTGGCACGCTCGGGTTTGACTCTAACCGACGTGAGCTACGTCAGCCTCGACGAGGCGGGCACTCCGCAAGTGGAAGCCACCCGCAGCACCAAATCGTCGGCACCCGGCGTGTGTATTCATTTTCTAGCGGACGGTTCATCCACCCCGCGGACACTCTATTACTTCAGCACCAATATCTCGGACGACGGACTGAGAAAAAGCGGGTTTTTGAAATTCTGTAAGTCGCTGGCACCAGGAAATAGTTGTGTAAAATCGGCCTCCTATCTGATGCATGAAAGCAATTTCTCGACGATTCGCGGGTTTCTGTTAGAAAACACGGGCACCTTGGTGCAAGACGACTCTGGCATCCCTGTGTCCTACTTCAAGGCCGACGACTGGCAGATGCGTTACTTCGGTGCCTATCCCGGCCCGATCGCCTTATTCAAAAACTGCCAGCAGCCGAAGCTTGCAGAAGCCTACCGCACAACCCATCCGGTGCCGTTGGAGTTTGGCATCGGATATCGTCACCGGGCCGGCGAATCCACCCTGATGGTCGCCACCCGCAAGCCACAGGGAGCCACCCCGAGGCCGCCGGTTGAGAAGCCAGCGAAAGAGGCCCCACCACGGGCGGCGATTGTGCCGAAGGCGGAATAGGCCAACGCCGTTGTGCCGTAAAAGATCAAACCCGTGCTGCACGATCCAAGCCACCGACCGCAGCCGATCACTGCGTCCACGATCCACCTCAGTCCAGCGGAAAAGCAGGTGCTTCGAGGGTTGGTCGCCGATATTTCCCGGATTGCGGCCCTGCCGGTGCATGAGCAAAAGGCACGTCTCTGGTGCCGCCTCAATGATCTCGAATCCGTGCGGCCCATGGTGTGGATCAACGAGATTCCATGGCATGAAATGAATGTCAACGGTGAGTTGACCCTGCAAACCACCCATCCGTGGGCACGTGAGTGGGAAACCACCCTTAGGCAGACAATCTATCAGTGGCAGCACATGCCTGCCGACATGGTGGTTAGTGATTACATCGAGTGTCCGCTAGCGAT
This sequence comes from Akkermansiaceae bacterium, assembly GCA_903827375.1. GTDB lineage: Bacteria > Verrucomicrobiota > Verrucomicrobiia > Verrucomicrobiales > Akkermansiaceae > Luteolibacter. Next base: position 24,960 of record CAIKHZ010000261.1, on the reverse strand, counting down.
TCAAACCACGGACTTTGGCATCATTGAGGATGTGGATCTGGCGAAAACCGACGAGGCGAACCACATCGTTTCTCGCCATTACAAAATTCAGATCAAAGATTGGGAGGACCTAGAGAAGATCCAGATGCCGAGGATCACCCACGTTGAGGAGGCCACCGAGGAACGCTTCCGCGTGATGTCGGAAATTTGTCAGGGAATCCTGCCTGTTCGCAGAGTCGGCCAAACCCACATTTGGTACACCCCTTGGGATTTCCTCATACGTTGGTGGGGGGTGGAGGAGGCGATGTTCGACTTGGTGGACCGCCCTGATTTTGTGCATGCTGCGGTGGACCGGATGGTGGCTGCTTGGAACAGTGAATTGGACCAATTTATCGCTAATAACCTGCTCTCACCGGATGGCAATAATACCCGCATTGGGTCCGGCGGTTATGGCTATACCAAGTCCCTGCCCAATCCAACCACCGAAACCCTCGGCGCAATCCCAAATCAAATGTGGGGCTGTTCGAACGCCCAGATATTTTCAGAGGTGTCCAAGGAAATGCACTGGGAATTCGCCCTCAAACACGATTTTCCGTGGCTCTCGCGCTGGGGCCTGAATTACTACGGCTGTTGCGAACCTCTCGACAACAAGGTGGACATGCTAAGCCGAATTCCCAACCTGCGGAAAATTTCACTGAACTATCAGATCCAGGCTGAGCGGGCCGTGCGCAACATTGCGAACCGTTACGTTATGAGCTACAAGCCCAATCCGGCTGTGTTCGCCTATGACGTCTGGCACCCCGATCAAGCGCGCCGCGAATTGCGTGAATTGCTTGAACGCGGACGCGGTTGCCATGTCGAAATCATCATGAAGGACATCTCCACGGTGCGCTACGATCCCAAACGCCTCTGGGAGTGGTCCGAGATAGCCATGGAATTGGCCCGGGAATTTGCCAGCTGAAGATTTCGCTTGCCCGATGCCGGATTCGCCCCAAATTTGCGCCGCCCTGTGAACTGCGCTACCCCCTTCAAAACCCACCATCGCCACGTCGGGCAGGCAGCAGCGCGGCTCCTTTCCCGCGCCTGCTGGATCCTGGCCCTCGGCTTGCTGCTGGGTCATGCCTCGGCGTCCACCCCACAAGCCAATTTCGTCGAAGGGGAAGCGCTGGTCATCTTTAAACCTGCCACCAACGCAGATGCCGCTGCGGCGGCCACTGTGCGCCACCACCTCACCGCAGTTCGGAAATTTGCGGCCATTTCGCCTCAGCGCGAGCACTGTCACGTCCGCTCCGCCACCCAATCCACCGCTGAACTCATCGCCGAACTTCAGCTCGACCCCGAAGTGGATCTCGCGGAACCAAACTACCTGCGCCACGTCAGCAGCATGCCGGTTCCCAATGATCCGAGTTTTACCAAACTTTGGGCGCTTCAAAATACCGGCCAATCCGTCAATGGTGTCGCTGGCACCAGCGGGGCTGATATTCACTTTCTTGACGCTTGGGGCTTGGCCAAACCTAACATGCCAGAGGTGGTCGTGGCAGTGCTCGACACCGGTATAGACCCGTCCCATCCGGATCTGGCAGCCAACCTGTGGACCAATCCCGGTGAAATTGCCGGCGACGGCCTCGACAATGATGGCAACGGCGAGATCGACGATGTCCACGGGTATGATTTTGCCGGCAACGTCGGCAACCCATCAGATTCCGGCCTGCATGGTTCCCATGTTTCCGGAATTATCGCCGGGGTTGCCAACAACCATGTGGGCATCGTGGGCACCGACTTCAATGCCCATATCATGGCTCTCAAAATTTCCTCTGATGGCTCAGTTATCAACACAGCTGCGGAACTCGCCGCCCTCGACTACGCGGTGAAAATGAAAAAACGAGGCGTCAATATCGTCGCCATCAATGCCTCATACGGCGGCCCTTCCTACTCCGCCAGCGAAAGTAGCGCCATCCAAGCCGCCGCCGATGTCGGCATCGTCTTCTGCACCGCTGCCGGTAACGAGGGGGTTGATAATTCCCTCACTCCCACCTATCCGGCTAACTACCGCCTCTCTAACATGATAGTAGTCACCGCCAGCGACTCCACCGATCACCTCGCCTCGTTTTCCAACTTTGGCAGCAAAGTCGATCTGGCTGCACCCGGCACAAACATATTATCGACGGTTCCCACTTGGCAAGCCACGCCCACCTCGGCGCTGACCCACGCGGGCACCAGTTACGCCACAGTGCCGATGACCTATTGCGGATATGCAGCGGGCATCACCAGCAAGCTCTATCATTGCGGGTTGGGCAATCCCAGCGAATTCCCCGCCGCTGTGAGTGGCAACATCGCCCTCATTCAGCGCGGCACTCTCACGTTTGCCGCCAAAGTGACCAATGCCATGAAGGCCGGCGCATCCGCCGTTGTCGTTTACAACAATACCAGCGGATCATTCAATGGCACCTTGGCCAGTGCCGGTAATTGGATCCCTGCGCTCGGCATTTCCCAGACCGATGGCCAAAGTCTGGAGGCCCTTTTGCCTACCACCGTCACCCTGTCTAACGCGGCTGATCCGGCCGCCATCTATACCTATGAAGACGGCACATCCATGGCCACTCCCTACGTGACCGCCGCCGTGGCCTTCGCTGCAGGCAATTTCCCCAATGAATCCGCTGCCCAGCGAGTTTCACGCATCATCACCAGCGTCACCCCGCTGGCTGCCCTAACCGGCAAGGTGGCCAGCGGCGGACGACTCAACTTGGCGAGGGTCGTCGATAGCGATGGCAATGGCTTGCCGGACTGGTGGGAGATAGCCAATTTTGGCCATCTCGGGGTGGACCCCTTCGCTGATGCCGATGGAGATGGCTTCACCAATTTGCAGGAATATTTATTAGGCACATCACCTAACAATCCTGCCAGTCGGCTGGCTATCGCACAAGTCACGGAGATTCCCAACGGTGCTAACAAGGACTTTCAAATCAGCTTTTCGACGGCCAACGGTGTCACCTACCGGGTTGAGTTCAGTGATTCGCTTGATGCGGGTTCTTGGGCCCAACTCGGGAGTGATGTGACGGGCAACGGTGCCACTGCCACCACGACGGATGCGGCAGCCATCACCCTGCACCCACGGCGCTTTTATCGGGTGCGCATTGTCGCGCCTTGAACGTCGTTGGGAAGCGGTTCAGTTTGCCCAATACCAAGGAGATAAATGACAGTGGGACGCCGCCTCTCGTTGATGCACTCAAAAGGCACCCCATAAACCACCTTCTCACCTGAAAAAAGCGGCCCGACTGACCAATGCCCTAGGAAAACCCAATAACCCGGGAAATCTATCAGTCGGACCGCCCATTAAATCGCGACATTTGAAAAACGCCCCCCAAAGGCGCATTTGTCTGCATCCCAGTCCTAGTACAAAAAAATAATTTCCCGTTCCGCGCATGGCCCCTGACGGCGGAAAAATGGAAATTTTTCGACGGTGGTGACGTTAGTCCAGCACCCATGCGCCGCCAGCCAATGAATTCACGTCCCAGGATCTTTCTCGCCACTGTCGCAGTGGCCGCCATGGCGGTCATTTCCGCCCACCACTGCCTGGCGGAGCCCGCCACTGCGTCTTCGGCAGCGAGGCCCGCAGCGCTGCTAAATCACGATCAGGCGGTGGCGTCTGCCGGGAAAGTCACGGCAGACGAATATCCTGATGCCGACACGGTGCTGGTTGCCGAGCATGTGCGAAGCGAGTATCAGGCGGATGGCAGTTTTGTGACGCTGGATGACGAGTATGTGAAAGTGCTGACCGAAGCGGGGCGCAAGGTTGGCGTGAAAGATTTCACGTACAATATTTTTTATGGAGGGTTGGAGATTTTGGAGGTGGAGGTGATCAAGGAGGATGGCAGCGTCGTGCGGCACGATGCCAAGTCGATTAGCAAGGAACAGGTGGATAGCACTCAAATGGAGGCCAATATTTACGATCCCAACGACAAGGCTCTGGTTGCCGCGGTTCCGAATGTGGAAATCGGCGATACAATCCGGTTTTTCGTCAAGCACTGGGAATCCAAGCCGCGCATGCAGGGTTGTTTTTCGGACTGGTCGATACTGGAGACCACCATGCCCATCAAACAGGTCACTTATGAGTATCTGGCACCCAAGGATCATCCGCTCAAGAGCCAGGCGCTGCTCAGTGAAGTGCGCGGCACCGTCACCGCCAGCGAACAAACCGAGGGGGATCATATCCGCTATATCTGGACCGGCCGCAATGTGCCACAGGTATTTCCAGAGAATGGCATGCCGGAGGTGTCCACCTGCTGCCAGCGCCTGCTGGTGAGCACCGTGGCGGATTGGAAGGACGTCAGCCGCTGGTACTACAACCTGTGTAAAGGTCACCTGCAAAAGTCAACCCCGACAATTCGCGCCAAAATCAAGGAACTAACTGCCACCGCAACCACGGAGCGGGACAAGATCACGGCTATCTTCAAGTTTGTGAGCCAGGAGATCCGCTACATGGGCATCACGACCGAGACCGATGCCCCAGGTTACGAACCCCATGATGTCAATATCACCTTTGACAACCGCTATGGCGTATGCCGCGACAAAGCAGCGCTGCTCGCCGCCATGCTCTGCGAGGCCGGCATCCCTGCCTTTCCCGTCATCATCATGGTGGGAGCCAAACTCGATCCCGAGGTTCCCTCGGCTAGCTTCAATCATGCCATCACTGCGGCCCGCACCCAAGATGGCAAATACCTGCTCATGGATAGCACCAACGAGAACACCGCGGACCTCATGCCGCAGTACCTCTACGATCGGAGTTATCTGGTGGCCACCCCAGAGGGCGAACCCCTCATGACTTCTCCCGTCTCCCCTGTAGAAGATAATATGTGCCTAGCGAAAACCGAGGTCAAACTCGCCGACAACGGCAGCGCCACCGGCACCACCGTGGTTGATCTAACTGGCATCAATGACGTCAACTGCCGCGGCAACCTCGCCCAAGCGAAGCCCGACGCGATCCGCCGCTCCTTCGAGGGCTCTGTCAAATCCATGCTACCCGGTGCCACAATCACTCATTTCAAATTGGAACCGGAAGACATGCAAGACTCGACGCGCAACCTCCGCATCACCATCGGCTGGTCTGCCCCCAATATTCTGGTGAGCGGCGATGATGTGGCGCAACTCGAATTACCCTTCGTCGGCTGTGACTTTGGCGTAGTCATGAAAGTCATCGGTGAATCGCTGCAATTGGAAGAACGACGCTTTCCCCTGCAATTGGATCTAACGTGTGGCACTCGGGAGGATCTAACTATCACTCTGCCCCCCACTCTGGCCCAGCCCATTTCACTGCCCCAATATGAGAACACCGAGCATCCGGATTTCAGCCTTACCCAGACTGTCAGCGCAGAGGCCGGCCTGCTGAAAGCCGCCATTGACATCCGTCTCAAGTCTCCCACGGTGAAACCCGCCGAGTATCTCAGCCTCAAACAGGCCGTGGCTAAACTCCAAGCCAACGTCCGCCAGCAACCTTTGTTTTCCCACCACCGCCCGGCCCCTGAGCCGCGACGTGCCGCAGCCACGCCCCCGACTCCCCCACCCGTCACCGCCGACGTGGAAATCCTCAGCTCACACTGTGATCTGCTCGTCGAGAATTCTTCCACCTGGTCCTCCCGCCAGGAAGTTATTAAAAAAATCCTGACCTACGGCGGCAAAAAATCCAACAGCGAACTAAAATTCAACTTCAATCCCGTGTGGGAAAGCGTGACGATTGAATACGCCCAAGTGACCCAGAACGATGGCACGGTGCGCAAGATCCAGCCGCAGGAAATGAACCTGCTAGATGCCGACTGGGTGGCCAGCGCGCCACGCTATCCAGGGGCAAAAACCCTGGTGGTCTCGCTGCCAGGGGTCGAGGTCGGCTCCACCATCGCCTATGCCATCAAGACCACCGCCAAGGACCAACCGATGTTCCACGCCGCCTACGCCTTCGCCAGCCGGGATGCGATCAAGGACACAGAAATTTCCTATGACATGCCCGCCCAACTCGATCCACACTTGGTGATAGACTTTCCCAAGGACGGCCACTTCACAGAGGTTGTTGACGACAAGCGCCGCAAATTTTCATTTCACTGGAAGGATATCAAACCGCAGGCCGCCGAAAACCTCACCCCGCCCGACTGGGTGGACGCTCCAAACTTCGCGATGAGCACCGGCAACTGGAGCGACTACGCCACGTCCATCGGCTCGCGACTGAAGCCACTGTTAGAAAACCAACCGGCTAGCATCGCCAAGGCCAAGGAACTGGCGAACGGGCACAGCGAGCCACTGGCCAAGCTTACCGCCATCCGTGATTTTGTTGCCAGACAGATCCGCGCAACGGCCCCCGGCTTTTCGAACTTTCCGCTCGCTGTGGCATTTTCACCGGCCGATGTCACCCTCAAGGACGGCTACGGCCACAGTGCCGATCGCGCCGTGCTCCTTCACGTCATGCTCAAGGCCGTGGGTCTTGATTGCGAGTTAGACCTCGCCACCACAGCCACTCGGGAACCAGCCTTGCAGCAGCGCGGCCTAAGGATCCCGGAAAACGGATATTTTGACAGCCTGGTCTGTCGCGTCAAACACCCGCTCACCGGCGAATGGCTGCCTCTCGACGCCTTGAGCCAATACGCGCCGCTTGGGGTCACCGGACTGGACCAGCAACCCGGCTACACTCTGGATGGCAAGGCGTTCACCTGGTCCGCGCCCGCCGCGATGAAGGACGGCCATGACGTCCAAGTGGCCCTGGAGTTTGACTCCGAAGGCTCAGCGGTCATCACTCTAACCAATCGCCTGCATGGCACGGCCCACCTCGAATTCTCCGCGAAATACCACGAAATGACGCCGGAGGAACGCAAACGCGATTTCCAAGGTTTGGTCAGCGCCATCTCCCAAAACGCCAGTGCACAGGGGGATCTAATCACCGACTTCTCCTATCCTGGCACGCTCAAATACACGGTCAAAGCGAATCATTACGCTTCGAAAATTGCCTCTGGCCTCTATTTTGATCTACCGGGCATGCCCCAACAATGGGTTGCCACCGACAGCAACACCCGTCAGCGAGCCCTTTTGGTGGCGGAGGACAACCGCTCGCACATCGTTTGGCAGGTCAGCGCGCCCTCCGGCCTCAAACCCGTCATCCAACCGGAATCTCTCAACTGGGACGGCCCCGCCAAGTTCGGCAGCATCAAATTCACGGCCGGTGCCCAACAAATCGATGGCACCACGCGCTTCACCTACACCTTGGACCAGGACACCCAGCCAGCGCTAATTCCTGCCGCCAATTATTCCGACCTACTGGACATCAACCTTCGCTTTGGCCACGCCGCCGCCCGCCGGGTGTTATTGCGCTGAACCCACGGCCAAGGCCAAAAACTCATTGTTCGACCTCGTTTTCGACAATAGCCAGCATACAAGGGACGGAGGAATCATCCCACTGGGGATCCATTCTCACGCGAGCGGGTTGATCCAACGGAGGCCGGGGAAGCGGGAGAAGTCGGCGTCGCAACTGTGGAGTTCGGCCTGATGTTCCAAGGCGAGCGCGGCGAGCTGGGCATCGGTTGTCAGGTTGCCGCCGGACCCGAGATGCGCTAGATAGTCGAGGAAAAGATTTTCAAATTTAGACCCCGGATGGAGGATGCGCACGGGTGGCTGGGCCAGCCATGAGCGCACGTGAAAGATGGCCTGATGAATGTCGAGCGGTTGCGCAAGCACCCGCGGATGGGTCATGAGCCGGATGAAGCCGCTGATGCTCAGCCACGGCAGACCCACCGGAATCCTGCCGTTGAGCGCGGCTTCCCACCAAGTCCTCGCCTTGGCATGTCCCGGGGCTTGGTCATTGTGGGCGTAAACAAGCAGGTTGATGTCAGGGATGATCACGGTGAGGCGGGGCGAGGAAGATGGAATTCGCCCGCTTCCAGATCATCGGCCAAGTGGTTCAATTTTCCAATATCAATGCCGGTGACAAACCGGGACGAGTGAGGAGTCACGCGATACGGTTGCTGCTGAATGGGCTCTTCCAGCCCCAACCCGAGTTTCAGGGCTTCGTTGATAATGAGCTTTAGCGGGCGCTTGCCCAATGTCAGTTCCTGGCGCAAACGCTCGGCGATTTCCGGCTCAAGGGTCAGCGTGGTTCTCATGGTGGCATCTTACATCAAGATATTTTGATGTCAATACATCAAAATGGACTGACTGCATTTTCTTAAATAAAGGGGCAAAGAGTTAGTTCGCCATAGCCGATGATGGATGGGGGACAGGAGAAGAGGTCCGGGAAAATGTTCTGACGGGAAGACGCTCTTGTGAAAAAATGAGCAGATGATCATTCCTCGGCCCTCTGTATGGCTAGGATTCTTGTTGTCGAGGACTGATCCGCTTTGAGGTCGGATGCCCCACCACGGGAAATATTCGTAAGTCTTAACAATGTTTTGCAAAGCGGATGTGAGCAGGTATAATCCGGCCATGAGACCGCTTTTTCATGCCTTGTGTGGTGTCGTAGTCCTCCTTTCGCTCAATGCTTGCCAGACGACCCCAGGCAAACAGGAACCAAACGTGGGCCCCTTTGACAGCCAAGGCCGTTACGTCGATGCATGGGCTGATGATGAGTCGAAGTGGCGGCCGTACACGCCCAAAGACGTGGAAGGAGATCCGCCTAAGATCGCATCGAACGAACAACCGTCGCCCAATTCAGTGCCACTGCTCCCCGGTGCCGTCGCATCGGCAGAGGTGCCGCCCCATGGCGGATCAGGTTCCCCAAGGACAACGACGACCAAGGTAACCAGCATCAAAACGAAGGCTGACACGGATCGGACTGCCAAGACCGGAAGCAGCAAGACCAAGGCTGACACGGATCGGACTGCCAAGACCGGAAGCAGCAAGACCAAGGGCGACACGGATCGCTCGACAGCCAAAACCGGCAGCAGCAAGACCAAGGGCGACACGGATCGGACTGCAAAAACGTCTTCTAAAAACCCATCCAGCACGGCCAAAACCACCACCAAACCCAAGAGCGCCAGCGTTCACCACGTGGTCAAGTCAGGGGATTCGCTCTACAGCATTGCGGCAAAGTATGGTTGCTCGATGAACGCCCTGAAGGAAGCCAACGGAATCTCCGGCAGCATCATCCGGGACGGCAGGAGCTTGGTCATTCCAGCCCACAAGTGAACATGATGAGCTTGCCCAAAAGCGGGCTCAACCGAACGCTTCGCCGGTGATTTCTCCTGGTGCAGTCATTATTTCGGTGTTGCCCTTCTACTTGCTCCTCGTGGCTGGAGCCCTGCTGCGCAAAATCGGAGTGCTGCGTCCCGAACACGACGCCGGAGCCATGCAGGTGGTTTACTCGGTGATGCTGCCATGCTTTGTCCTCGATCAAATCCTCGGTGCCGAGGTGTTGCGCAGCGGAACAGCGGTCGCCTGGGGCATCACTCTCGGGTTTGCCCTGCTCCTCTCCGGAATGCTCACAGCCTGGTGCATGGCCCGTCTCTTGGGGCTGGAACGCGGCACCGGACTGCGCACGTTTACCGTGGCCGCTGGTTGCCAAAACTACGGCTTCACCGCTATCCCTGTGCTCTCAATCCTTTGGGGCAGCAGTGCCTGTGCCATGCTTTTCGTCCACAATATCGGAGTCGAGGTGGCCATGTGGTCGGCTGGCGTCATGATCATCAGCGGCCAACGCGGGGTGCCTTGGCGCAAACTCGTCAACGGCCCGATCATCGCCGTGGGCCTCGGCTTGCTGCTGGTGGCCCTGCGCCTGGACCGTCCGGCCGATGGGCCACTGCCGCTGCATTACGCGACCGATCCGCTGCGCAAGGTCATCAGCCTGCTGGGAGTCGGAGCGTTTCCTGTGGCCATTTTGATCACCGGGGCGACGATGGTGGGCTTTGCGGGAAACGACAGACCGTCCTTAAAAATCCTTGGTGGGGCTGTCCTGGTGCGCTTGCTGCTCGCTCCAGGGCTGATTTTGGCGGCGGCAAAGTACCTGCCTCTGGTGGTGGAATTGCGGCAGGTGCTTGTGGTCCAAGCCGCCATGCCCGCCGCCATGACTCCAATCATGCTGGCCCGAATGTATGGCGGACGCCCGTCCATCGCCGTGCATGTGGTGCTGGCAACCACTCTGGGCAGTTTGTTGTCGCTGCCATGGATTATTTTCTGGGGAATTGAGTGGATCGGACTAAAACCGTTGTTGCCATAACCGGCCGGGCCATGTTTAATCCTCCTCGAATGGAAATCAAATCGCGAATGAGCGGACCGAACGCCGGGCGAGTGCTCCTCTTACTGGGGGCTCTGGTCCTGTTAGTGGCAGGATTGAAAGCGGCGCAAGGGTTTTTTCTGCCCATCCTGCTGGCGTTTTTCGTTGCCACCGTCAGCTCCCCCATCACCAACTGGCTCTGCGCTAAAAAGGCTCCCAGGGCCATTGCAGTGCTGCTCACCGTCTTGGTCGATTTTGCCTTCATCGTCGGGGTGATTTTGCTGGCTGCCACCATGGTGGATGATTTGCAGGTGAAATGGAATACCAAGTACGCCACCGAGTTGTCCACGCGGGTGCAAACGGTTTCAGGCTCACTGGCAAAAACCCTGGATTCATGGGGCGTGGAGGATGCTGAAACAAAAATCCGCGCTGCCGTAGTCACCAATCTAGATAACCTCCAAAATATCCGCTTTGAAAAAATCTGGGATGTGGGCACCGGCCTGCTCGGGCATTTGGTGGGCTTTTTCGGCACCTTCTTGGTGGTGCTGATCCTAACGGTTTTCATGCTCGCCGAGGCAAAGATGTTTGGGCAACGACTGGAGGCCATCAGCCTAGCCCGAGGGCCCAACATTGCCCGCATGCTCAGCGCCACCAGGGACATTCAGCGCTATTTGGCGATCAAAACGGTGATTAGTTTGGCCACCGGCTTTCTGGCCGGCCTGCTGTGTTGGGCCGCCGGTCTGGATTTTTTTGTGTTATGGGGGATTTTGGCGTATGCGCTGCACTACATCCCGGTGATTGGCTCGATCATTGCCGGGATTCCACCCGCCCTGCTGGCGCTCATTCTCTTCGGCGTGCCCAACGCCGTGGTGGTGGCAAGCGGCTATCTGCTCATCAATAATTTCCTCGGCAATGTGGTTGAACCCCTCTTGGTGGGTCGGCGCTTCGGTATTTCGACCCTCGTGGTGCTCGTTTCAGTGATGTTTTGGGGCTGGGTATGGGGACCTTTGGGCATGCTGCTAGCCGTGCCCATCACGATGATGCTCAAGGTCGTGCTGGACGGCAGCGACGAGTTCCGTTGGATCAGCGTGGCTATCTCAGCCAACCACGCCCACGCCACCGTCGTTAAAAAACTCATGGAGTCCGTGCCTCCACAAGATCCGTCCCCAGCGACCGCCCCGCAAACGCCAGACCACGCCAAAGGCCCCACACTCACTGGCACCGCCTGAAGACCCAGCGGTCCAAAAATCCCCACAGCGGAATTTTTGCATGGTGAACCGCCACCCGGTTTATCCTCAGGCACGGTCCGGGTGAAGCGGTGGCACAGGCAGCCATTGTTCGAGCATGGTAGCCAGCTTGTGCGGGTTGAGAGGCTTGGAAAATGCCAATTCGCAACTTTTTTGCTCGTCGCGGGCCATCGGACTCCCCCACCCTGCCGCCGCAATGCTCAAAGCTGGAATCGTAGGTCTGCCCAATGTCGGAAAATCCACCCTCTTCAATGCCGTCACCCGCACCCGCAAGGCGGAGGCGGCCAATTATCCGTTTTGCACCATCGATCCGAACATCGGCATCGTCAGCGTGCCGGATCCGCGCCTCGCGGTGATCTCAAAAATCTCGGGCTCACACCGTCTGGTGCCCACCGCCATCGAGTTTGTCGATATCGCCGGATTGGTCAAGGGTGCCTCCGAGGGTGCCGGCCTCGGCAACCAGTTCCTCGCCACCATCCGCGAAACCGACGCCATCGTCCAGGTCGTTCGCTGCTTTGAAAATGACGATATCATCCACGAACTAGGCACCGTCGATCCAGTCCGTGATATCGAGATTATCAACTCGGAATTGATCCTGGCTGACCTCGCAGCCCTCGAAAAGCGCCGCGTCTCCCGCGAAAAAAAGGCCAAGGGCGGCGATAAGGATGCCCGCCGCGAAGTCGAATTGATCGACCTCCTGCTGCCTCACCTTGACCAGGGAAAACCGGCCCTCACACTGGAATTCAGCGACGAAGACCGCCCAATGGTGCGCGACTTTTTCCTGCTCTCCGCCAAGCGCACGATCTACGCTTGCAACGTGGCCGAAAACGAGCTGGCGGCCGCTCTGGCCGACCCCGACAGCCATCCGCAAGTCGCCAAGGTCCGGCTATTTGCCGCTGAACACAGCGGCTCGGAAGCGGTGGTCATTTCCGCCCGCATCGAAGAAGAACTCAGCGACCTGCCCGCCGAGGAAGCCGCTGAATTTCTAGCCGACATGGGCGTGACCGACTCCGGCGTCTCCGGCCTGATCGGTGCCGTCTATCATCTCCTTGGCCTGCGCACCTACCTAACCACCGGAGTGCAGGAGTCCCGTGCTTGGACCATCACGGCCGGCGACAAGGCACCCGCCGCCGCCGGGGTCATCCACAGTGATTTTGAGCGCGGCTTCATCGCTGCGGAAATCGTCCACTACGACGACCTGGTGGCAGCCGGCAGCAAGGCCGCCGCCAAGGTAGCTGGCAAGGTGCGCATCGAAGGCAAGGAATACATCGTCAAGGATGGCGATGTGATCGACTTCCGCTTCAACGTCTAACTGAATCAACGCCCTCACGCCTTTTAGCGTCCCACCGCGTCTGAGGCACCGCCTCGCTGAGGTGTGAAGTGACTGCCTGCTCCATACTCGCCCTGCCGGGTTCGGGGCTTGTGTTGATACGTGCCGTGCTCTGCTGGTGTTGATGCGTGCTTGACGGGTTGGCGGCCTCGCCCTACTCTTCTAACTAACCATGAAAACTGCCTTCATCCTATCCCTGCTTGCGTTGGTCGGCCCGCTGTTTTCCGCTCCTGTTGATGATGCTGTGGCACTGCTGCAGTCACGCAAATTCCCCGAGGCAGCCAGTGCATTCGCCAGCTTGCCGACGGACGCCGCTGGCCCCGGCTACGCGCCGTATCACAAGGCACTGAGCCTCTATCTGGCCGGGCAACAAGACGAGGCGATAGCTGCAGCAGCGACGGTGCCCGCCGACTCGCCGTGGGGAATGAAAGCACGGTTTTTAACTGGGGCAGCCCTAACAAAACAAAAGAAGCACCCGCAGGCCGAGGCGATTTACGCGGAGGCGGCGGCCCGTGCTTTTGCGCCGCAACGCCGCGACGATCTGGTCAAGGCGTTGCTCGAATTCGTGGAGGAGACCATGGCACCCACGGCCCCGGGAGAGGTGGCCCAGCCACAGCCGGACTGGAAGAAAGCCGCGATGCTCTGCGAGAAAGTTCTCGATATGCCAATCACTGTCGAGTTGCGGGCAGACGTGCTGTTTCGCCTGGCAATGCTCTTTCACAAGGCCGGCGCACACCAAGCGGCGCAGGGTGCCTTCAACGCCTGGTTGCTGTTGTTCGATCCTAACTGGTCACTGCCGCTCGGCCCGGGCAAGAAAAACACCACGGCCAAATTCACCGGCAAACCGCGTGCCGAAGCCCGCCTGCACCTCACGGAAAACCTGCTGGAACTGCACCACAGCGGCGACGCGCGGGCAGTCGCCAATGAATTGCTAGGCATGCTTGCCGCCCTGCCTGCGGACTCACCGGACAAGGCGCTGGCCGGCGACGCGGCATGGTTGAAGGTGCGAACCTTCGCCCCGCTACCGCAAAGCGCGGTGCAGCAACAACAATTGGGCAACAACGCCGCAAACCAAGCACCGCTGATCCCGCAACAGGCGGCACAGGGCGAGACAGACCCCTTTGCAACCCCGGCACAGCAACGCGAACCGGGCGACACGGCTCGCGGCAGAGCCCTGCATTTGCCAGCCAATCAGGAACCCTTCCCCTCCCGCGGTCTAAATCCCGCCTTCGATATCATCGACTATCTCGCTCAACTGAACACGTTTCTAAGCAATTTCCCCGGCCACCAAGCAGCCCCGCTGGCCGCCGGAGCCATTGCCCAAACACTCGACCGCTATGGCAAGGACGCGGAGGCCATCGCCGCCTGGAACGACTTTATCACGGCCAAGGCGTTCCAGTTCGATGCCACATCCGAGGCTAACCGGAAATCGGACCCCGCGACCGGTCTGACACCCGCAGAGGCGCTCGCCCGCCGCCAACAGACGGCCGCCTTCCGCATCGGCCAAATTCATTGCAACCAGCACCGCTATGCCGAAGCCATTGCCCAGTGGCGGCAATACATCACCTCCTGGCCCAACGGTGCCGAGTGGCAGCAAGCGCAAAGCGGGATCGTGGACGCCGAATTTCAGATCGGCCTAAGCGCCGTGGCGGCAGGCGATGAAGCCAAGGCACGCGAAGTCTTCGACGGCTTCCTGTCACGCTATCCGCTCGATTCCAGAGCACGCCAAATCCTCTTCATCTACGGCCAGACCCGCTACGCCGCCGCTCAACAACTCAAAGAACAAAAGGCCACAACGGATCTAACAACAAAAGAATTCCAAAAGGCCATCGACGCCTGGTCCCGCCTCATCGCCAAGTATCCCGCCACCGAGGAGTCATCGCTGGCCCTCTACAACACCGCACTCATCCTCAGCGAGGAATTCGGACAGTTGGATGACGGCCTGGCCGCCTTCAAACGCGTCACCTGGGGCCACTGGGCCGATCCAGCCAAACGCCGCGTCGATCTGATGAATAGCAAGTCACTGGCCGTCGCCACCGAGCGAGTATTCCGCCTAACAGAGACTCCGACGGTCAAAGTCAGCGTGCGCAACATCGAGAAACTCAAGGTCAGCCGCTATCCGCTGGATGTGGAGGCATTCTTTCGCAGCCGCCACCGCATGGACGCCATAGACTTGCTAGACATCGACCTCATCGCACCTGAGAAATCCTGGGAGGTGGCGGTGGCCGGCTACGCGCGGTTCCGTTCGATCCAACAGGAAATCCCTATCGAGTTCGCAGCGGGCAAGTCGGGCGCTTGCATCGTTCGGGTGGAGGGCGACGACTGGCAGGCCACCACGCTGGTGGTGCGCAGTGACATCGATGTGCTGGTGGAAAGCGCGCGCCGCGAGTTGCTGGCTTATGTCATGAATGGTGCCGATAAAAAACCTCTGGCCGGTGCGAATGTGTTGGTTAGTGACGGCGAAAAAATCATCGCCACCGGCCTAACTGGAGCCGACGGTGTGTTCCGCGCCAAGCCCGAGGGCATTGAGAAATCCCACAGTGTGCGGGTATTGGTCAGCACTCCTCAGGGGATGGCTGGCAGCTTCCTCTCCCTCGATGGCTTGGGACTGAGCACCGTGCCAACAAAAATGTCTCGGGTCTTGTTTGATCGAGGCCGCTATGCCGTCGGCGAGCAAGTCGGCTGGCATGCCATTCGCCGCGACGTCAAAGATGGCACATTCCAAGTCCCAGCGGCAAGCGAGGGCTGGAAGTGGCGCGCTCAATTGCCCGACGGCCGCCTGCTCTATGAAGGCCCGATTACCTGGAGCGAACTCGGGCTCTGCCATGGCGAATTCACTCTGCCGCCATCGTCCCCCGACGGGGATTACAAGGTGCGCGTGTTCAATGACAAGGAAAGCCTCCAAGCGAGCTTCAGCGTCCAAGAGGCAGACACCTCGCCACGCGGTCGCATCAGCTCCACACAACCCGAGCGGCAGTCCTATTTGCGCGGCGACGTCATCAATGGCTCCTTCCTCGTGAATTGGTCCAACGGCCTGCCGGTCACCACCGAGAAAGGCACCCTGACGCTGCCGGATGGCACGACCAAAGATATACTAACCGATACGGCGGGAGCGGTGGCGTATCAATTCCCAGCAGCCGCCCTGAAGCCGGGCGCCTATTTCCTAACACTGAACATGCCCGCAGTCGATGCCGGACACACACTCGCTCTCAACATCGTCGAAAACGAATTCAGCGCGCAGTTTGACAAGCTCCCGGAAGTGGCGCTCGCCGGCGAAGCGTTCGACCTCAAGGTCAAAACCGTTAGTTATCGTGGCGAGAATTTCGCCACACCCTTGAAGCTCACCATCGTCCGCCGCGAGCCGGCAAAATCCAGCCGCGTGCTGGAAGGCGTGCCGTGGATCAGCGGGTTCACCAACTCACCAACCGACACTCCGATTGCCGAGCACCCGCTGAAAACCGCTGCCAGCGGCGAGGCTAACCAAACGATCACGCTGCCGCAACCGGGGCTTTACGTGTTGAAGCTAACCGGCAAGGACAAGCAGGGTCATGACATTTCGGCAGAGACCACCCTTCGCGCCGCAGGCGGTGACGAGGATTCAAAACTGCGCTTGCTGTCCGACGCCGCCGACCTCGTCGCCGGCCAGCCCTTCAAGCTGCGGGTGCAGTCCGCCAGCGCCCACCCGTATGCCCTGGTCACCGTCCACGCACAGGAATTCTTCAGCCATCAGTTGATCGAATTGAAGGCCGGCAGCAATGCCCTGGAGCTTCCAACAGCCGCCGCCTACACGCCCAATTTCCGCGTCACCGTCGCCGCCCTGGACGGACGCCAAGTCAACCTCACGTCCCGGCCATTCGAATTGCGCAGCGGCTTGAAAGTATCCCTCACAGCCACTGGTGCCGGAGCCGCTGACTATGTAGTTAAGACCACGGATTTGGCAGGCAAACCCGTCGCCGCAAGCGTGTTTGCACGGGCATGGAGCCTAACAGATGGCGCGCCTTACAAACCGCCTGGCCGGGTCGTCATCCCCGCCCGCTCCACCGGCCTGAGCGTCGAGAGCAGCGTCACCTTCGCCCATCCGGGGACCTCGCGCAAACTAACCAACGGCAACTTCGCGGTCTTTGACAATGACCAAGCACTGCTCTTCGGCATCCAGCAAACTGAGCTCGGCCTCAACGGCGGCAACACCCTGCTTCTCGACAACAACCAGAAGTTTATCCGATCCAACTCCTTCCTGTTAGTCAATAACGCCTCCAAGCACGGCGTCTTCGTCGTCAACCCGGGCCTCAAGTCCATGAAGCAGGACGCCCTCGGCATCGATGTTAGAATAGACACCAGAGGGGTGCCAGACATCGCTTGGAGTGACGCCCGCAGTGAGGACGCGGGCCAGCCAAAAGCCGCTGCCGCACAACCCAAATTCGGAGCCCCGGAGGCGCCCCATGCGCTGCTCAAACTCGCCAGCGACTTCACCACCGATGCCACAGGAATGAAGAAACTCGCGGGATTGACTCAGCCAACAAGCGGCACCGCCGTTGTTGCCTGGGCAGTGGATGGAGCCTCTCTCATAGCGGCCAACGCGCTGGTCATTGCCCCGGACGAGAAACTCCTGGTTCATGCTATGCTGCCCGAGCACCTAACTCCAGGCCAGACGTTCAGCATTCCCGTCTCCGTCACCAATTGCGGCACCGTAGCCACCACTGACCTAACTGCCGAATGCACGCTCGGTGAAGCGCCGATCAAGCTGACACTCGGCGTGCTGCCAGTCGGCGGGCACAGCGTCAGATGGCTGGAAGAACTCAAGGCCCCACAGCAACCGGGCACCTCCCAAGTGCGCATCGCAGTCGGCGGCGTAACGTGGAGCGGCACCCTAACCACGCGCAACCTCAGCGTTCCAGTCATCGTGCCTAGCGGCGGACTCTTTGCCCAGGGCGAACACACACTCACACTGCCGGTGGCCGAGGGCACCACGGGCTTCCGCCTAGTGAAGGCCCTAGACGTCGCCGCGTTTCCAAGCGCATCACTCGACGTCAACGGTGAAACGATGGACGCCAGTGAACCACAGAACGCGGCAAGCGCCCTGCTGCAGGTGATGGCCACCCTAACCAGCGCGGAGGGAGCCCCAACGAAGGCAGCGCTCCAAAAGCGCTTGGCAACTCTAACCGCTGAGCTGACGGCAACCGAGCACACTGGCAACGGCGGATGGTCGTGGGAGAACATTGATATATCTCCGGGGTTGCTAACAACCGCATTCACATGGCGTGCTTTGCTAGAGGCCAAGGCCGCCGGAGTGGTCGTGAGTGACATGATGCTGAAGCGCACGGCTGCCTTTGTGGCAGGGCGCTATGGCGGCATCGGGGCTTCGGACTTCGAGCGAAAAGCAGTGGTGCTGCAGGCGCTTGCCGCAGCGGGCAAGGCCGACTTTTCATTGCTCAATCCTCTCTACCGAGTCCGCGAAACCCTCTCACCCGTGGCTTTGGTCCGATTGTGCGCGGCGTTTATCCTTGCCGGCCGCGATGACGAGGCCAAGGCATTGCTCACGCTGGTGCTCAAAACCGGTACCCCCGGCAAGACCACCAGCGGCGACGATACCCTGTGCTGGCCAGGCAGCAAGGAGGTGGCAGGACTGAATGCGCCGGAGGAAGCGACGGCCGCCGCCCTCTGGTGTGCCGCCAAACTCAATCCCGCCGCACCGGAAGCACGCGCTATCGCCAACTGGCTTGTAACCTCACAAGCCAGCGCGCCCGGCGGCACCACCCGTTGCCGCGGCCAAGTGATGCAGGCCATCGCCGAGTATGCCAAATCCCTGCCCCGCGCGGCAGCCGGCGACACCGTCGAGGTCCTTTCCGATGGAAAAGTCATCACCCCAGCACCCGGCGAAATCCTCCCCCTGCCAGCAGATGGCAAACTCATCGTCCGGGTAAAAGGCGGCTCGCCAGCAGTGGTCATTGCCGCTATTGTTAGAAAAACTCCAGCAGACGATCCTAAAACCTGGGAGTATCCGAAAATTGCCAGCCGCACCTATCTGCACGACAATTACATGTTAGGAGAGACCAAGCTCGACTCAGCGAGCACCTCGCCGGTGACGCAAGCGGCCCAGGGGCAATTGTTGCGGGTGCTAGTGAAGATAGCCAATCATCCGGACGCAGCTTGGCAATCGCACGGCAACTTCTTGCAGATCGAGGAAGAAATTCCCGCCGGCTGCCTGTTTGTGGAGGGCAGTTTGCAATGCAACGCCCAGGGCGTCGAGCGCGATGGCAACCGCTTGCGTCTGCGCTACGGCCCGGGCACCATGGGCAACGTCAGTTACGACGTCATCGCCCTCACGCCGGGGACTTGGACTGCGCGGGCAGCGGTGCTGGCCGATCCATACGATCCGGCACGCTGCCGCCGCGGTGATTGGAACACACTAACGATCCTGCCAGCTGGCCAGCCCGCCACCGAAGCATACGTCATGAACCGCGCCGAGCATTTGGAAGCGGCGAGCCTGCTCTTCGACGATCACAAGGGCAGCGAATGCCTAACTCATCTCGACGCTCTAAGCGGCGGCAAGCTCACCCAAGACGAAGAGCGCGACACCGCCCGCATGCGGCTGTGGATTCTCGCGGAGCAGGAAAACGCCGACGCCAGCGCGATGATCGGCGCGTTCGAACTCCTAACTGAACGACACCCGCGGCTGGTCATTCCATTCGAGAAATTGCTGCGGGTGGGGGCGGCCTACCACCGCCTCAATGAATTTGAACGGGCGGCAACCGTTTTCCGTGCGGCGCTGGACGGCGCATTTCTAGCAGACTCGGGATTGAGTGTGGCGCTCGAGGATGCGGGCGACTATGCCGGCGGAGTGGACCTTCAAGAGCGGCTGTGGCGGCAGTTCCCGGATAGCCAGGACGTCATCGGCTCGCTCAGCGGCCTGGCCCAAAGCCTCAGTGCCAAAGCGCAGGATGCTGACAAGTTGCCAGTGCGCCGAGGCCAAAAGAAGTTGGAAAAAAACGCCCTGCTGATCCACAGCAAGGATCTGCTAGAGCGTTTCATTACGCTCTATCCGACAGATGCCCAGGCGGACGACGCCGCCTTCAGTCTGGTGAATGTCTTCTTCACGCTGAAGAACTATCCGGGAATGGTTAGCGCGGCCACAGCCGGGGCGGAACACCACACCAGTGGCCGTTTTGCCGACAGCTTCAAGTACATGGCGGCGCTGGGTTACTTCTGGCAGGGTGCCTTCGACAAGGCGTTGGCCGCAGCCGCGCCGGTGGCCAACGGTGAGAGCAAGGACCGCGACTACGCTCGCTACGTCACCGCCCAGGTCTATCACGCCCAGGGCCAACCGGCAGAGGCCATCGCGTGGTATCAGAAAGTCAGAACCGTGTATGAGGACGCGGCTCAGGCGATCGCATTGTTCGAGGAAAAACGAGTGAGTCTTCCAGAGGTGACGATTTTCAAACCTGGCGACGAAGTGAAGCTAACACTCGACTATCGCAACATCAAGGAAGGTGCCGTGCAGTTATATAAAGTCGATTTGCAAAAACTCTATCTGCGTGAGAAAAGCCTCAGCAACATCACGAGGGTGGACCTCGCCGGCATCGCGCCTCAAGCCGGGGAGGCGTTCGCCCTGGGCGCTGGCACCGACTACGTCGTGAAGCAAAAGGTGCTCCATTTGCCGGTCAAGGAGGAAGGCGCCTATCTGGCCATCGTGCGCGGCGACAATCTGTTCACCAGCGGTTTGGTCCTCATATCGCCGCTCAAACTCGAGGTGAAGGAAACCCAGGAGGGCAGCGTTCGAGCCACCGTCACCGATGCCGCCACGGGCAAGGCGCTGGCCGATGCCGAGGTCAAAGCCCTCGGCAGTTCGAGTCCGCAAGTGCAAAGCGGCACCACCGATCCGCGCGGCGTCTTCGAAGTCAGCGGCATCCAGGGCACCTCCACCGTGATCGTCAGACAGGGCGACAACCGCTATGCCTTCCATCGCGGCACACTCGCACTCGGCTCACACAACCCGCAGCAACCGTCCCAGAACCTTGGCAATGCCTCTGCCGCCAAACCCAGCACCCCCGCATCTCCCAAGCGCCAGGTGTTGGAAAAAGGCGAATATCTCAAGAATATCGATGAGTCTAACAGAGCTGTTCAGAAGTCACAAATTCAAAACTGGGAATCCAAGCGCCGATCTAACAGCAAGGGCGTCGAAGCCAGCGACGTGCTGAAGAAGTAGATAGCCCAGGGCAACGCCCTGGGTTCGATGGTCAGATATGATCCAAGCCCTGAAGGGGCGAGACAACCGTTGTGCCGCCCCTTCAGGGCTTGATGAAAAACCGCCGTAAACCCAAGGCGTTGCCCTGGGCTATCGAATCGCGCACCGTTGGTGCTGAAATCACCCGCCATAACCCAGTCCCCTCAGGTTTGTTTTGATGGCCTTTTCTAACTTTTCGGACTCGGCGAACTGGGCGTGCAACCGCGCCGACCAGGCGCGGCATTTTTTCCTCGAAGGGATCACCATCGCCCTCGACCTCCTCAGCCCGAACATAACGACCGGGCGTGAGGACATGGCCGTGTGCGGCAATCTCAGCGGTGGTCGCGGACTTGCAGAATCCCGCTAAGTCAACGTAGCCGGGATTGCCATCATCCCCGGCCCTTCTCCAAGAGGTAGAAGGGAGGTCAGAGCGCCAAGCGTGATAGGTGGACGTGATGTTCTGGAGGTCAGGCTCAAGCAGTTCACGGTGGACACGGTCAATGAGCGTGCCGAGCTTGCGGGCGTCAATGAACAGGGTGTGCTTGCGGCGGTCGCGGAAGCCGCGTTTGGCGTCGGCCTTCTTGCTTTTCGTGAGGAACCACAGACAGACGCGGATCTGAGTGCTGTAAAAAAGCTGGCCGGGCAGCGCGACCATGCAATCGACAATGTCGGAGATGTACTTGAGGAAGATTAGACCTAGGACCACCTCAGCTGGCGACCTACTCAATACGCTCAGAGGGGCGCAGGCGGTGGCAGTGCTGCGGCAGTGCTGCGGCAGTGGGCGGCAGTGGGCGGCTGAGAGGTGAGCGAGGAAGGGAGGGCTGGAGAGAGCGGAATTGTCTTAGAACCGAGGGAAACTCAGCCTGCAAAGGGCGTGGAGCATAGGAGATTCGAACTCCTGACCTTCTCATTGCGAACGAGACGCTCTACCAACTGAGCTAATGCCCCTCTGCTACAGGCGGCATACTTTAACCCGTTGGAAACCAATAGGCATAGATTGCTGCTGGGGATTGATACCATGCCCAAACCTGGGAGCAAGCGCAAAATTCCTGAGGCACGGATATTTTTGAGATTCCCGGCACCTATTTCAACACGCCGGCCATAGGCTCCGTGCCCCTGACCAATGCAGCCCAGCGATTGCTGGCTTGCCAACAGGCACGATCACGGCTACCAATCCGGCGACAAGATCGCTCACCAGATTTTGTCCTGCCAAACCGGCGGGTTCTAGTTTTTAGCAAGCCCCCTTGTGCCTCCCGTGCGAGCTCTCCTGAAACGCCAACCATCGCTGCCCCTGCACCCGCTCAAGTGGTTGCAGATCGGTTGTCTGGGACTGCTGATGACGGCGGCGCAAGCGGCACCCACGGGAGCCCTGCCTGCCGAGGGCATTCAGAAGTCGCTGCTTGATGAGTTAAACGTGGCGAGGACTGCGCCGATGAAATACGTCGGGTATCTCAAGGACCACCGCCGCGAATTCAAGGGCCTGGTCTATGTCGGCTTCGGAGGCGACAGACTGATCACTCAGGAGGGCGTCACGGCCGTGGATGAGGCGATCGCCGCCCTATCCAAGCAACCGCCGCTCGCCCCACTGAAATTCTCCCAAGGGCTGGCCCGCGCGGCTCTCGATCACGTGCTGGACAGCGGCCCCAAAGGACTCGTCAGCCATGAGGGGGCCGATGGCAGCAGCCCCGCCGCGAGGGTCGGGCGCTATGGCGAAGTCGGAACGGCTTCGGGCGAGTGCATTTCCTATGGTTTCTATGAGGCCCGGCAGATTGTCATGGCCCTGATCATCGACGACGGGGTGGCCAGTCGCGGGCATCGGGAGATCATTTACAACGGCAAGTACCGCTTGGCGGGAATTGCCAGAGGACCGCATCAGACGTTCAAAACCCTGTGCGTGATCGACTTCGCCGACACCTTTAAGGACGACCCCGCCGCCATCCTCAAGCGGCAGTCAAAGCCAACCCATAAGTGAATTCCCCAGCGTGCTCAAGAGTCCCACGATGCCGACGCCCCGCCCATGAAAATAATTTGAAAGGTTTGGCCGCCCCCCTGCGTAGGGGCTTGCCCTCGGTGTTCTCATACAAATTTCCTACAACTATATATCTCCCATGCAGACGACAGATTTGGATGACTTGAAAGAATTGGTGGCTGAATGGAGGGCTGAACACGCCGCCCAAAAGGAAAAGGAGAATCGCGATAAGTGGACGAAATACGTGTCGCTGACGATGGTGGTCATCGCTGTGCTAGCGGCCATCGCAACCCTCAAGGGCGGTGCCTTCTCCACTCGCACTTTGAAGGAGATGAACGAGGCGACGTTCAATCAAGCGAAGGCTTCCGACCAATGGGCGTTCTACCAGGCGAAGTCGATCAAACAAAACCTCTACCAACTCGAACTGGAGCGCCTCGCCGCAGCCCCGACACCGGATGCAGCGGCACTGGCAAAAATGCAGACCAAGGTCGATAAATACGACAAGGACAAGGCCGACATCACGGCCAAAGCTGAGGCTTATGAGGCGGCGCGTGAAGCGGCGCGCGCAAAGGCGACGAGCGAGGCGGAGCATTCGCGGGAAATGGGTTTGTCCATCACGCTGTTTCAGGTGGCCATCGCGTTGGGGGCCACAGCGCTGATTGTGAAGAAGAAGCCGCTGTGGGTGGTATCGACCGCGCTGGGCATTCTGGCGGCAATGCAGATGATTTACGTCCTGTACTTCATGCCGCTGTGAGGCGGATGGCAGCCTCACTTGTACTGAGCACGGCGGAACAGCCAGAGTCCGATCGCCACGCACAGCAGATTGGGGGCCCAAAGTGCCAAGGTGGCCCCAGCAGTGGATTTGCTATCATTGGCCACCATGATGAACAGGAAGTAGCCGGTGCCTAGCAACAAACTCATCAGCAAACCGCCTGAGGAATCCCGGCGCCGCGTCTGGATCCCCAGCGGCACCGCTACAAAGGCAAACGCCAGACAGGCCAGTGAAAACGAATAGCGCTCGGTGATTTCGGTGCGGTACTTTACCAACTGTTCCGCTGTGAGCTCCGGGTGTCTGCGCACATAGTCAGCGATTTCCTGATTGGTCATGGCCGTGGGTTTGGATTTTTCCGCCTTAGCGACGCCGTAGGGAATGAGATAGGGCTCGGCCTCCTCAGCAAAAAACATCTCAACGCTGCCATCCGGCTTGCGGGTCTCAAAGCTGGCGTTGTACAACTTGAGACGCAGTTCCTTTTTTGCGTCATCTACCACAAACGTGAAGCGCTCCGCATGCAGATAGGCGTCCAGCGGAGCATCAGCGGCAGCGTTCGCCGGAGCCCGGTACAGGTGCAAACCATTGAAGGAATCCCCCTTCTGGTCTTCTACAAAAAATTTCACATCCTGCAATCCGGCATGCACCATCCCCGGATTCAACAACGAGCGCGGATCCCGCTTTGCCTGTTCATACAGCAAATCGGTGAGCGATCCCCTTGCCTGCGGCACGACGTTGATATTGAGCCACAGGCAAACCCCGCTAAGCAACGCCGCAATCACAAACACCGGTACCACCAAACGCCCCAAACTCACCCCCGCCACCCGGAAACTCGTTATTTCCTGATCCGACGAAAGCCTGCCAAAAACCAATAGCACCGCCGAAAGAAAACCCCACGGAATCGTGAACATCAGCGAAAATGGCAACACCGTCAGCACAAAACGCAGCACCAACCACAGCGGCGCGTGCTTATCCACCAACAGAGGCCGGATCTGTTTGAACAAATTTCCCAGCAAAAGCACCATGCTCAACACCAATATCGCTAACAGCGTGCCAAACAGCACCTGTCGTCCGATATAGCGGTCAGAAATTCGCATTGTGTCGCGGCAATTTGCCCGGGCTTCCCAAGCCTGTCCAGAAACAACGCAACAATTCACCTCATGCGCAGCGGCGGTCACAGACGCGCCGCTACAGGGCAGTTCATGCGCAGCGGCGGTCACAGACGCGCCGCTACAGGGCAGTTCATGCGCAGCGGCGGTCAC
>CAIKHZ010000260.1 GCA_903827375.1 Akkermansiaceae bacterium | reverse complement strand
TTGATGGCTGGATATATATGTAGCCTTTCACACTCTCATTATTCAACCAACAACGCCAGATCGACCCACTGCCCTTGCCCGCCCTCATGCGAGTGAACGGCTATCGTGTTAGAACCTTTCTTCAATGCCGCTTTCAATTCCTCGGTTACCAAGCACAAAGAATATCCCTTGGAGCCTGTGACACCCAGAATCTTCACTCCGTTCACATAGACCTCGGTGTTGTCATTATGACGAATGACCACAGCCCCGTTCTTCAAAGCCGCGCCATCATATTCAAAGGTCTTCCTAAAATAAATCTCCGGGGTTTTCCATTCTGTGCGGGTCTGATTGCCATTGCCAAACGGTGCCAATCCACTCTTCCAACTGCCATCATCAAACCCATCCTTCAGCCACCCATCGGCAGGCTTGACGGTGGCATACTTGTAAGGCGTGCTCAATGCCCCATCCTGAGCAGCACCCACCAGCACCCGCCATTTTGCGTCAATGACCTTCACCGATGGCGGACCGGCCATCGCCTCGCCACGTTCATAAGCCGCCGTGCGCGAAGTAATTTGAAACAGCTTCTTGGTATCAAACTTCGGCTTCCGGTCATAATAGAAAAGCCCGTTGCGTTCCTGCTCAATGTCAGTCAGCTGCGTATAACAGAAGCCGAACAGATTTGGGTTGTCCAGCAGGGCATCGATGGTTCCCTTGTAGCGGGTAAAGAATTCCTCAGGGGTTTTCGGTCCGTTCCCATAACTCCAACCGCCCTCGGGCACCCCCCAGCCGATGCCGCCGATTTCACTGATCATGAACGGCACGCCGCGATCAGCATTTGATGATGAAGGGTTGTAATAACGGGTTGGCGGAAACGGCCCTTCCGGCGGCGCTGAGAAAAAGTCCATCCAGCGCTTGTGCAGGTTCATCGGATTGTCGCTATAGTCATGCGAGTCCCGGACTTCAGGGTTGGGCAACGTGTGCGTCCAGCCACTCGCCTCAAGCGCTGGCCGCGTCGGATCCACCGCTTGGGTAATTCGCCATATCATCTGCTGCAACTCCCCGGTCCCCTCAAAATTCTCATTGAAGGCACACCAACCGACAATTGACGGGTGGTTTCGGTCGCGCAGTAGAATCTCAGTCCATTCGTTAACTACCGCTGAAAAACCCTCATGCTGGTTACCGAAACCGGCATTCGGATACTCGCCCCACACCATGTAGCCAAGCTTGTCTGCCCAATACAGGAACCGGGGCTCGAACACCTTCTGGTGCAGGCGAGCGCCGTTGTAGCCGCATGCCATAGACATCTCTATATCATGCTTGAGCGCCTCGTCCGAAGGGGCCGTCCAGATCCCATCCGGATAGAACCCCTGATCAAGAATGAGCCGCTGAAAAACTGGTTTGCCGTTGATAAGGATCTTGCGACCATCAATGGCTATGTTGCGCAGCCCGAAATAACTCTTCAACTCATCAATCCGAGTCTTGCCACTGCTCAGCGTAAGCTTCAGATCATAGAGAAATGGCACTCCTGGCACCCACAGTCGTTTCTCCTTGAGATTGAGCACCAACCGACTCTGCCACCCGCCACTGGCACTATCCGTCCCCACCAATCGACCATCAATGAAGGCCTCCGCTTTCAATGTTAAATCAGGATCAGCACCATTAATCTTGGCGTCGATAAGTACCCTCGAATTATCCGGATCCGCAACCACCGCGATGCTCTCAACAAAAGACGAGCCGACCGCTTCTAACCACACCGACTGCCAGATGCCAGTGGTTCGAGTGTAAAAGCAGCCCGCGCTTTGATCGCTGCCGGACTGCTTGCCACCCGGTTGGAGGCCGCTCCACAGGTCATCCAACACCTTGACCACCACCTCATTGGGTCCGGGCTTCAGGAATTTGGTGATTTCCAAGGCGAAATCCACATTCTCACCAACATGTGATCCTGCAAGTTGGCCGTTGACATAGACCCAGGACCGGTAATCCACGCCGCCGAAATGGATGCGAACGCGCTTACCTTGCATCGCTGCTGGCAATTCAAAGCAGCGGCGGTACCAGACGTCCTTCATGTGCTGAGTTGTCGGAATCGCGAGGCCGGAGAGTTTGCTCTCGGGACAAAACGGCACGATGATCTTAGTCGCCAGGTCCTTGCCATACGTCAGCCCTCGCGCATCTCCGTCAGCCGCCTTGTCTATCTCAAACTGCCACTCCCCGTTAAGTGTCAGCCAGTTATCGCGCAGCAGGTCGGGACGAGGATGCTCCGGGCGAGGAACTGCGGCCGCAGAGGTCAAGGCACTTGCAATGATGGCTGCCAACACTGCCAGCATACCAGTCAAACGTTGTGGTTTCATATGAATTGATTGGATCGTACAGGTTATGCTCGCTCGTTTGCCGCATTTCGCCGCTGCGACAGCTTGCTGACTTTCCAAGAACAAGTCAACTTTGATATGGATCATAGCGGGGGGCATCCAGGGTTTCCGCACTGCTCAGTGCGCTGCCCCCCCCCCCCCACTGGCACGCTCCATACTGGGCGACCCCTTGAACTGCTCACCCGCCTGTTCTTCGGCGCCTCCCCTTGGGCTGCCAAAATCGCTTTCTGCCGTTGATAGCGCTCATCGTCCAACCCGCCCTGCTCATGCGCCATGTCCAGCTTTCGGTTTTCCATTTCCAGCATCATTTTTTGCGCTCGTAGCCCTTGAGTCGGTGGCCATAGATTTGCTCCTCGGCATCGAGCCGGGCCTGCGCATAGGTACGCTCTGCCGCCGCCAGGGCCTCCGCCAACTCCAGCGCCGTGGTAGGGTCGATGTTCTCGTTGCGCTCCTTGACGATACCAAGGACCCTGAGCATGGAAATCGCCTGCCGGCATTCTAGGAGGCTCAGGCTAGCCGAGCATTTCCGGTTCAAGGGCTCCGTGCTCGCAATGTCTTGGTGACAAACCGTGGAGCTGCCCGTATGAGAGTTTCCCACATCGATCAATAATCCCATCATTGCTACGTTGGAGGACGGGTTCTAAACATTTCTATCAACAGAGATTGTAATTGTGAAGGACTGCTTCCATCGAGCAGGCCCCATGATTATCGAATTTGAGGGCGGCGGACGCATCCTTCTCAGCAAGTCCGCGCACACCACCTGGTTGGTGCTACTGCTCGCCAACATCGCAGAACTCTAGGAAGAGGGGCTCCCGTGATCGGTCTCGGCATCGCAGCCCTCAAAGTCAAAACTTCCTGACCCCGGCTTTGAATTGACGATGAACTGGCGCGCAATTCCGGAAAATGATCTGGCACTCTTCAGTGGCAACGGTCCGGCAATATGCCAGCCTAGGGCATCGCTCTGGGGCCTGATCAAACCGATGTTATTGAGGGCTGGAAGCCCGCCCCATGCTCATTGGACACCGGGTCTAGCCAAATAGGACGGGCTTTCAGCCCTCGAATATCATGATGCCCGTGACCTTGGGCGCTGCCAAAGGCTGGCATAGGATGGGCCGTTAGCCCGGAAATCCAAGCCCGGAAAAATGTGCCTAATCCATTTCCACTGAGATCAGGACCTGCGACACTCAAGAAATTGAACTCGCTCGCCCCTTCATCAAAAATGAGGTCGTTTGCGCAGTTCTGAAAGTCAATGCTGTCATCTGCACACCGATCTCCCCCCCACGCCCGAGGCCCGAGGCAGCTACTTTTTCGCTATCAGGAGACTCCTCGGATTAAAAAGCAAGGGCCGCTCCGGTTTCCTGGAGCGACCCTTGACTTGGAAAATGCTAGCAACTCAGTCGCCAGCACAGATGAACTCAGGCATGGCGACGGCGCGTCCGCAGGAAGGCCCCGGAACCGACCAAGCAACCCAGCGCCAGCAGACTGCCTGGCTCGGGAACTGGAGTGAAGTGGTATCGAATGCCAAGACTGCCGCTGGCACTTCCGACTGCATTGGTTGTGTAACCGATGTTCGATCCGCCGCCAACGGTACGCGTTACTATACCGAAATCACTTGAAAGATCAAAGTCTATAGTACCAGCTCCAGAGTAGTTAGCTAAATTGCTTATTGTTGAGGTAATGTCCACGAAACCACCACTCGTGACTGCAGTAAAAGTGTGAGTTCCTATAGCCAGCGTTGGGTTGGACAAAGCAGTTCTCACCAAACTGACTGCGGGAGAATAAGTGTAGGTAACGAGGGCACTTGTATTGTCGAGGAAATTATCGCCACCCTGATCTATGGTGAAGTTAGCGCTTGTTTGAACACGATTGATAGTCACGGTGGAGCCAACGGTACTGTTTTGGATAGCAACTGACGAAAGAACGGAAGTGATTGACCATTCAAGGTCTACGCCGGTCAGGACTCGGGTCCCACCTAAGGTGTCGAACTTGGCAAAGCTCAGGGTCGTATAGTTAGTAGGGACTGCACTGTCGAAGCTGACGGGACCCAAGTCGTAGTAAGACAATGTGGCCGAAGCCAGCCCTGCTGAGGCGATTGCGGCGGAGCCGATGAGGAGTATTCGGAGGGTAGATTTCATATTAGGACTGTTGTTGTTGTTTCTGGATGGATTGTTGTTTCTGGATGGATTGTTGTTTCTGGATGGACTGTTGTTTGTAGGCGGAGTGTTTTGTTTGTTGGTTTCGGTTTCGGTTTCGGGTTGGTTTTGATGGATAAGGGAAGGGCGTTTTTCCCCGTGACGGAGTAAGATTAGCAAAAACTGACCAGAGTGCAAACAATTATTTGAACTTTTTTTCACTATCTTCGATGCCCACTCCTATTTGTAAATATTCGGTGCGTCTGGGGAGAAAAGTTTGGGCTGGGGTCATTTTGTGCGGGACACGCAGGATTTTCCCTGCTAACAAGGGCTCGGAATGCCG